>NZ_JBGFFF010000246.1:0-4434 GCF_056175785.1 Acidovorax sp. LjRoot204 | reverse complement strand
GGCGTGCCGCAGTCATTTGTTTCCAAGATGGCGTCTGGTGAAAAGTCTGTCCCGGTGGAGCACGGCCTGGCGATCGAGCAGTTCACGGGCGGTGCCTTTCTCCGGCGCGAATACTGGCCTCACAAGTGCGGCCGCATCTGGCCCGATCTGGCCGACCCCCAACCCAACACAGCCCCGGCGCCTGCCCAGCAAGCGCCAGCAGCTATCAATTCCGAAGCAAAGGAGGCCGCGCATGTCTGACCTTTCCAACTGTGCGACCACCGTCATGGCCAAGATTGAAATCGGTCTTGGCGCGAATGGCGAGGTGTTTATGCGCAGCGAAATGCTCGGGCGCAAAGACAGCGTGTACATGCCGTTTGCGCATGCCGAACTGTTGCCCCGGGTGGAAAAGCTGGCGCAAGAGCTGCGCGCCCAAATGGTGGCCGAGCTGCGTGCGCAGCTTGCTGCCAATGAGGCCGCGTTGGCTAGCCGGGGATGACCTTGTACACCTCGTTGAACTCCACCTGCACGATGCGTGGCCCCTCGATGGGGCCGCGTTCTCTGAGCTGGAAAAAGCTCAGGTCTCCGCTGCCGAAGGTGATCTGGTCGTCGTCTTCCAGGCTGGCCAGCAGGTCCCTGAAGTGCAGCTTGAATTCCGAGCCGCTCATGGTTTTGGTGTCTTGCATGTCTGCCCCTTTCGTTGGCTTGGTTGGTGGTACTTCCATTGTCCAGCGATTGAGGGCGGGCGCCCTCGTGCAATTTGATCTGGAGGTGGCCTGATGCTTCGCTCTTTCGATGTATCCACAGCGTGCGCCGATGAATTGCCCGGCGGGCAGAGCCTTCGGCTGGTGAGCAACTCCAGCGCGTTGTGCGCTGACCTTGAGCTACTTGCCCAAGCGGCCGAGGGCTCGCTGCAGGTCCGCCAGTTTCTTCTCGATTTTGTTGATGCCGGCGCGCAGCTCGTTCGCGTTGACCGCGAACTCTTTCCGACACCTGCTGCAGGTGAGCTTGGGGTTCAGTTTGAGCTTGCCGATGGGCTGCGCGGCCTTGTGGCTGCAGTGCGGGCAGGGCACGTCGATCAGTTCTTTGTCCAGCAGTCCATTCATGGGCATCCCTCTCGAAAGATGGTTTGAAGTGAGAAGCACATTCTCTTTCGATTGCGGGTGCCCGCCAAACGTCGCCGCAGCGCTGGTGTGTATTGCGCTGGGTGCTATCAAATTCAAAGCGCTCCACACGGGGCAGGAGGTGGCCCATGTCTGAAGACCAGTCCCGCGTAGGCGGCTTTGCAGTGGAGCGCCCTTGCTTCACGCCTCTGACCACCAAAGTGTGCGTCGCAGCCGCAAAGGCGGTGGGCATTGATCCAGGCAAAGCCGTGTGTGTGAACTTTGAGTTTGGCCCGCCCGGGCACTCGTTCATCGTCGCTCGATACCCGCTGGACGATGCGGCGATGGCGCGCGTGCTGGAGGCGCTGGCTGCTATTCCAGTGGGTGTCGATGCGAGCCGTGCCGCCCTCGCAGTTGTGCACGAAGGGGAGGCTATTTGGCCTCGCGTCTGGGCAGATTCCTCCGTGCCTTCCGGAAAAAGTCCCGAACCAGATCCGGTCCATGGTCCCGCTGGATCTGGAGAAGCCTGATGTGTTTGTCTTCTATCCCGGAGGCGGGTGGCTTGATGGCGGACATAACCGCCACAAGCGCGCTTTCCGCATCTGTTAGCACCCCCTCGGGGTCGTTTGTGATGCTGGCGAATTGCACGAACAGCTGCTGCAAAAGCAAATCTTGCAGTGTGAATCGCATGTATGCGTCGATTTCGAAATCGCTCATTTCCTGGCTCATGTCCGCCCCCTCTGGTGTTGGTTGTGTGAGAGCTTCCATCGTATGCCAGGTCAGGGCGGGCGCTCATTTCTGTTTTGCCACCCTGCCACGCCCGCAGCCGCGCTGCCGGGTTACTCCACCCAACCACCAGGGCGCTGCGTGCGCAGGCAAGTGCGCGCAGCTTTGTGCGGTGGCGTGGCGGGGTGTTTTCTGTGTGGGTCATTCGCACACCATGTCGGTCAGTGCTTCCAGTGCCCGCAGCGGCGCGGGCGGCACGCTGCCGGTGGCGCGCATGCGGCTGGCGGCGGTGTCCAGCCAGTGGCCCAGGTCTTCGATGGTGAGGGTGCCCTGTGCATCCATCACAAACAGCATCTGCTGCACCAGCAGCTCCAGCGCGGCCACGCGGTCGGGCAAGGGGTGGGCGGCGGTGGGTGCTGATGCTGCCGTTGAGCAGCTGGAGGTTTGATTCGTCATGAGAGCAACTGTCTCAATTCCGCGCGCCTTTGCCTATGGCGAAGATGAGGCGCTACCGTCCACCCGGCCCGATGTGCTGGTGGCCGTGGGCGCCATGCTGGAGGGGCGGCTGGAGCGGGTTGCCAAGAGCATTGGCATGTCGCCCAGCACGCTGCAGAAGAAGGTGAGCCTGTTCACCGACACGCACCACCTGTCGGTGAGCGAGCTGCAGATGATCCAGCACGCCACCGGTTGCATTGCGCCCACCGAGGTGCTGGCCGCTGCCGAGGGCTATGTGTGCGTGCGGGTCAACCCCGCCCAGGTGGGCAGCGTGGCCGAGTTCCTGGCCACGGGCGCGCAGATGTTTGGTGACCTGGCCAAGGCGATGCAGGAAGAGGCCGGCCACGACCGCTCGGTAACGCCCAACGGCCACAAGCGGGTGCAGCACCTGGTGCAAGAGCTGATGGGGCACATCAACGCGGGCAATGCGTTTGTGGCGGGCCGGGTGCCTGCCAAGGGTGGGGTGTAGCCATGCAGCTCAACATCACCATCAAAGGCATCGAGCGAGTGAAGGCGCAGCTGGAGGCGCTGTCGGGTGCCCAGCTGCGCGAGGCGTCGGCCAAGGCGCTGAACGATACGGGCTACCAGGTGCGGCGAGACATGCAGGGTGAACTGACGCAGCGTTTTGACCGGCCCACGCCGTTCATCGTCACGTCGCCCAAGGTATTCCCGGCCACGCCCGACAAGCTGCAGGTGTCGATCGCACCGACGAAGCAAAGCCAGTTCGGCACCACGGGCGGCAAGGTCGGCGTGGACCCGCAACAAGTGCTGCAGGCGCAGGAGTTTGGCGGCCAGCGGCGCGACAAGCGCAGCGAGGTGGCCCTGCGCCGTGCGGGCATCTTGCCCAATGGATTCCAGCTGGCCATCCCTGCCAATCCCTTCCCGGGCAGCGAGGACGGCTACGGCAACCTCAAGGGGCCGTTTCTGGTGCAGCTGATCGCCTACTTCCAGGCCTTTGGCGAGCAGGGCTATCGCGCCAACATGACCGACAAGTCCCGCGCCAATCTGGCGCGCGGTGGCACTGCCGCCCGCCTTGCCAAGGTGGCCGGGCCCCAGCTGGGCCGCCGGTACATCGTGAGCTACGGAAAGATGCGCGGCGGTGCCCGCATCACCCGCAAGGGCGAGGCAGACATGCGCGCCAGCAATCTGGCCCCAGGCATCTGGGCCGTGCTGGGCGCCACGGGTGCCGTGGTCAAGCCGGTGGTGATGTTTGTCCGCAAGGGCACGTACAAGCCCCGCATCGACCTGGACAGCCTGGGCAAGAGTGCAGCCACGCAGGACTACCTGGCGCGGCGGCTGCGGTTTCGGATTCGTCAGGCTGCGGAGGCGCTGTCTGTATGACCGAGGCCGCAATGAACCAAGGGGCTGCCCAAGTACGGCGGCCCACCAAGCAAGAGCGCCTGCGTACCATGCTGCTCGAAATGCCTCTGTCTCGTGCCGAGCTGGTGGCACGCACTGGCTGGGCAGCAAAGCAGGTGGACAAGGCCATCGAGGATGCCATGCGCCTGGGTTCGGTGATCCCCTTGAACCTGCCAGGGCGCACGCGGCGCTGCTATGCGGTGCCGGGTTTCGTGCCTCACACGGACGGGATGGGGCGGGCATGAGCACACGCATCATGGCCCTGTGCTGGCCGCTGCAGATGCGCCCACCCGCGAAGGCGGTGCTGGTGTCGCTGGCAGACATGGCCAACGATGAGGGCTATTGCTGGCCGACCATAGATAAGCTGTGCGAGCGGACTTGTTATGGGCGTACTGCGGTGATCGAGGCCATCGCGTGGCTGGAGTCGAGAGGTGCGGTGCGAGCCAGCCGCTCGAATGGTCGCAAGACCACGTACTGGGTGGAGCCAGGGAAGTTCTCGGTGCAGGCCGATGATGCAGCGCAGGCTGTGGACAACCCGCCTAACCAGTCCGCCACGCGAACCGGTACGCCACGCGGACCCGTCCGCCACACGGACCCAACCAGTCCGCCACGCGGACTAAACCAGTCCGCCACGCGGACACTAATACCCAAGAACCGTCATGAACCGTCAGTAATACCCCCCCATCCCCCCGCCGTCGCGGGGGGCGCGTGCGAGCGCGATGCAAAGCAACCCGATACCGGACAGCCGGAGACGGGGCAGGGTGGGCAGGCC
>NZ_JBGFFF010000245.1:0-4454 GCF_056175785.1 Acidovorax sp. LjRoot204 | reverse complement strand
GCACGATGTACATGGTGACCACCGCCGCCAGAATGAGCAGCAGCGTGTTCGACAGCGACGCCTGGAACGCCAGCGCCGCCCCCTGAAAGCTCGTCTCCACCGACAGCGGCAACTGCCCCTCAGCCTGCACGGCGGCCTTCTCGCGCTCGATGGCGGCCACGGCATTGCCCAGCGACACACCCGGTGCGGTGTTGAACGAAATCGTCGCCGCAGGCAGCTGGCCCACGTGGTTGACCACCAGCGGCATGTTGCGCTCCTCGATGCGCGCCACCGATGACAGTGGCACCGGCGCACCAGCGCTCGACGGCACATAGATGCTCTGCAACGCCTCGGGCCCCACCTTGAACTGTGGCGCCACCTCCAGCACCACGCGGTACTGGTTGGACTGCGTGAAGATGGTCGAGATCAGCCGCTGGCCAAAGGCGTTGTACAGCGCGGCATCGATGCCCGCCACCGTCACCCCCAGCCGGCTGGCCTGGGCGCGGTCGATCTGCACATAGGCCTGGCGGCCCTGGTCCTGCAGGTCGCTGGCCACATCCGTCAGCTCGGGCAAGGCGCGCAGGCGGCGCAGCAGCTCGGTGGTGCTGGTGGTGAGCTGCTGCATGTCGGGCGATGACAGCAGCCACTGGTACTGCGTGCGCGCCACCCGGTCTTCAATGGTCAGGTCCTGCACGGGCTGGATGAACAGGCGGATGCCCGGCAGGTTCTGCACGCGCTCGGCCAGGCGCTGCTGCACCACACCGGCCTTGTCGCGCTGTGCATGCGGCTGCAGGTCGATCAGCAGGCGACCGGTGTTGAGCGTGGTGTTGGCGCCATCGACACCGATGAACGACGAGACGCTGCGCACGGCGGGGTCTTGCAGCAGCCGTTCGGCCACGGCCTGCTGGCGCTCGGCCATGCCGGCAAACGAGATCGACTGGTCGGCCTCGGTGGTGGCCTGCAGCGTGCCAGTGTCCTGCACCGGAAAGAAGCCCTTGGGGATGAACAGATACAGCACCACGGTGAGCGCCAGGGTGGCCGCAAACACCAGCCAGGTGGTGCCCCGGTGGTTCAGCACCCAGCCCAGCATGCGGCCATAGCCTGCGATGGTGTGATCAAAAAAATGTCCCGTGGCGCGATACAGGCGGCCGTGGCTCTCCTCGGGCGTGTGGCGCAGCAGGCGCGCGCACAGCATGGGCGTGAGCGTGAGCGACACCACGGCSGAGATCAGGATGGWSAYGGCCAGCGTGAYSGCGAACTCGYGGAACAGCCGSCCCACCACRTCGCCCATGAACARSAGCGGRATCAGCACSGCGATCAGCGASAYSGTGAGCGAGATGATGGTGAAGCCGATCTGCTGCGAGCCCTTGAGCGCAGCCGCGAGGGGTGCCTCGCCCTCTTCCACATAGCGGGCAATGTTCTCGATCATCACGATGGCATCGTCCACCACAAAGCCGGTGGAGATGGTCAGCGCCATCAGCGTGAGGTTGTTGATGGAGAACCCCGCGAGGTACATCACGCCACAGGTGCCAATGAGCGACAGCGGCACGGCCACGCTCGGGATCAGCGTGGCCGAGGGGCTGCGCAGGAAGACAAAGATCACCGCCACCACCAGCAGCACGGCCAGGCCCAGCTCCACCTGCATGTCGCGCACCGAGGCGCGCACCGTCACCGTGCGGTCCGTCAGCACCTGCACATCCAGCGACGCGGGCAAGGTGCTTTGCAGCTGCGGCAGCAGGGCCTTGATGCGGTCCACCGTGTCGATCACGTTGGCGCCGGGCTGGCGGCGGATGTTGAGGATCACGCCGGGTTTGGCCCCGGTGTCTGCCGTGCCCGCCCAGGCGGCGAGGCGCGTGTTCTCGGCATCGTCCACCGTTTCGGCCACGTCCTTCAGGCGCACGGGGGCGCCATTCTTGAAGGCGATGATGAGGTCGCGGTATTCGGCAGCCGACTGCAGCTGGTCGTTGGCATCAATGGTGGATGCACGGGCCGGGCCGTCGAAGCCTCCCTTGGCCTGCTTGACGTTGGCGGCTGCGATGGAGGTGCGCACGTCTTCCAGCGTGAGGCCCAGCTGCGCCAGTGCCGTGGGGTTGGCCTGGATGCGCACGGCCGGGCGGCGCCCGCCCGCAATCGCCACCAGGCCCACGCCCTGCACCTGCGAGAGTTTGGGTGCCAGGCGGTTTTCCACCAGGTCGTTCACGCGGATCACAGGCAGCGAGGGCGAGGTGATGGCCAGCGTGAGGATGGGCGCATCGGCGGGGTTGACCTTGCTGTACAGCGGGGGCATGGGCAGGTCGCTGGGCAGCAGGTTGCTGCCCGCGTTGATGGCCGCCTGCACCTGCTGCTCGGCCACGTCCAGCGCCATGTCGAGCGCAAAACGCAGCGTGATCACCGAAGCCCCGCCCGAGCTGGTGGACGACATTTGCGACAGCCCCGGCATCTGCCCGAACTGCCGCTCCAGCGGGGCCGTGACGTTGGAGGTCATCACATCGGGGCTCGCGCCCGGGTACAGCGTGGTGACMTGGATGGTGGGGTAGTCCACCTCGGGCAGGGCCGAGGTGGGCAGCAGCCGGTAGGCCATCAGCCCCGCGATCAGGATGGCCACCATCAGCAGCGCAGTGGCGATGGGGCGCAGGATGAAAAGGCGCGACAGGTTCATGGCGGCGAGTGCGCTGGCAAGACAGGCAGGGGAGAAACCGGGGTGCCGCTGCGCTCAGCGCGCCGGGCTGGCTGCGCCACCCTGGGACGGCGGCTGCTGTTGCAGCCGCTCGCGGATGTAGGCACGGCGCTCCTCCTGCGGCATTGCCATCACGCGGGCGCGCTCGTCGGCGGGCATCTGGTCCAGCAGTGCCTTCACCTGCGGAGGGATGCCCCGCGGGGGTTCAGAGCTACGGTCTGCAGGCGCTGCGGGGGCGGCGGGCGTTGCAACGCCTGGGGATGCTTGCGGTGCAGCTGCTCTGGGTGGTGCTTCGCTGCGCTGCTGTTGTGGCRCAGCAGAGGCCTGCGGGGCAGCGGCGGGAGCACCCACACCCGACGCCGAAGAGGCTGCAGCAGACGCCGCCGACGCTGGAGCCGCTGCGCCGCTCGCGCCCATCTGCGCTCGCCGCTCGCGCAAGAAGGCGCGGCGCTCTTCGGGGCTCATCTTCTGCAGCTTTTCACGCACATCGGGGGGCAGGGATGCCATGAAGGCGCGGCGCTGCGCGGCCTGGTCCTGGGCCGCCTGGTCGGCGCGGGTGACGGCACCGGCATCGATAACCGCGACCTTGGCGCCTTCGCGCAGGCGGTCGATGCCGTCCGTGACCACCTGCTCGCCCTCGCGCAGCTCGCCTTCGACGCTCACCCGGTCGCCGTCGGTCACGCCCACGCGGATGCGGCGCTGGGTCACGGTACTGTCTTCCTGCACCAGGTAGACATAGTTGTTCTGCACGGCCGTGGCCGGCACAGTCAGCACGCCCTGGAGCAGGTTGACCTGCAGGCGCACGTTGACGAACTGGTTGGGGTACAGGGCGCCGTCTTCATTCGCAAAAGCGGCCTTGACCTTGATGGTGCCGGTGGCGCTGTCGATGGCGTTGTCCAGCGCCACCACACGGCCCTTGGCCAGCTGGCGGCGGCTGTCGCGGTCCCACAGCTCCACGCTCAGCTCTTCGCCTGCGGCCATGCGGCGACGCATCTGGGGCAGGTGCGCCTCGGGCACGGAGAACGCTGCATCGATGGGCCGCACCTGGTTGATGGTGACGATGCCGTTCGCGTCGCTCGGCCCCACCACGTTGCCCCGGTCCGCCTGGCGCAAGCCCAGGCGGCCGGCAAATGGTGCGGTGACCTGGGTGTAGCTCAGTTGCAGGCGCGCGGCGTCCACCTGCGCCTGGTCCGAGGCCACGGTGCCTTCCAGCTGCCGCACCAGTGCGGCCTGAGTGTCCACCTGCTGGCTGGCGATGGAGTCGCGCGCCAGCAGGTCCTGATAACGCTTGAGGTCGAGCTGCGCATTCTTGAGCAGCGCCTGGTCACGCTGCAGCGTGCCCTGTGCCTGCGACAGCGCCGCCTGGTAGCTGCGCGCATCGATCTCGGCCAGCACCTGGCCTGCACGCACCTCGTCACCCTCCTTGAAACGCACCGACGTCAGCTCGCCGCCGACCTTGGCGCGCACCACGGCGGTGGCGCGGGCGCTCATGGTGCCGATGGCGCTCACCACCACCCGCACATCACCCCGCTGTACGGTGCCTACCGACACGGGCTGTACGTTGCCGCCGCCAAAGCGCCCGGGCCCACTGCCGGGCTTGCGCGCCGCGTTGGGCCCCGTGGCGGCACCGCCAGCGCTGGCCGCGGCCGCTGCATCCTGGCGCTGTTTCCACCACCAGGCACCACCTCCCACCGCAGCCAGCGCCACGGAGGCCAGTAACAACGCGGAGATCCAGCGCAGCTTGCCAGACTGCAATCTTGCGGGCCTCTGTGGACGGGTCAACGAACGGTTCAGGGGC
>NZ_JBGFFF010000244.1:0-4533 GCF_056175785.1 Acidovorax sp. LjRoot204 | reverse complement strand
GATTTTTTAGCGGCGTACCCGTCAATGCGGACACTTCTCGCGCGATGCCATAGACGCTCAGGCAATGCGCAAGATTGGGCGTGAGCTTGAGCGTGAACAGAGTGTCGTCCAAGTTCAGGTGTTCGCGGATGTCCTGGCCCACGGGGGCTGAGGCATCCAGCTCCAGCAGGCCGCCATGGTCCTCTGACAGTTTGAGCTCACGGGCGGAGCACAACATGCCTTGGCTTTCCACGCCGCGCAGTTTGCCCACCTTGATGAGGAAAGGTTTGCCATCGTCACCCGGCGGGAGCTCGGCACCCACCAGTGCGCAAGGCACCTTGATACCCACGCGGGCATTCGGCGCACCACAMACGATGTTCAGCARGGCGCCCTGCCCCA
This sequence comes from Acidovorax sp. LjRoot204, assembly GCF_056175785.1. NCBI lineage: Bacteria > Pseudomonadati > Pseudomonadota > Betaproteobacteria > Burkholderiales > Comamonadaceae > Acidovorax > Acidovorax sp. LjRoot204. The sequence goes on along the minus strand of NZ_JBGFFF010000244.1, from coordinate 4,155 downwards.
CGTCCACCTGGCACACACGCAGGCGRTCGGCGTYTGGGTGCTGTACCGCYTCCTTGATCTCACCCACCACGATCTTGGTGAAAGGCGGGGCCACGGGGCGCAGCTCTTCCACCTCCAGACCGGCCATCGTCAGCGTTTCGGCCAGCTCGGCCGTCGTCAAAGGGGGGTTGCAGAACTCACGCAACCAGGATTCAGGAAATTGCATAGTCGGACACTCTTGTACGGAAGGTGCGCAGCACGGCCACAGGGCACGAGCGCGGCGCGAAGTCGGCGGGCTTTACTGGAACTGCGACAGGAAGCGGATGTCGCCGTCAAAGAACAGGCGCAGGTCATTGACGCCATAGCGCAGCATGGTCAGGCGGTCGGGTCCCATGCCGAATGCAAAGCCGATGTACTTCTCAGGGTCAAGACCCATATTGCACACCACGTTGGGGTGCACCTGGCCCGAGCCCGCCACTTCGAGCCAACGGCCTGCCAGCGGGCCCGTCTGGAACTGGATATCGATCTCGGCGCTGGGCTCTGTGAACGGGAAGAAACTGGGACGGAAGCGCAACACGAGATCGTCGCTCTCGAAGAACGTGCGGCAGAAATCCGTGAAGATGACTTTCAGGTCCTTGAAACTCACGTTCTCACCAATCCAGAGACCTTCGCACTGGTGAAACATGGGCGAGTGCGTGGCGTCGCTGTCCACGCGGTAGGTACGGCCGGGGGCAATGACGCGGATCTCGGGCATCGCCTGACCGGCATCGAGCGCAGCCCGGTGCTTTTTGACATGCTGGACCGCATGGCGGATCTGCATGGGGCTGGTGTGTGTGCGCAGCAGGTTGGGGGCGGTGGCAGTGCCGCCCTCCACATAGAACGTGTCATGCATGGACCGCGCAGGATGGTCTTCCGGCGTATTCAGTGCAGTGAAGTTGAACCAGTCGGTCTCGATCTCAGGGCCTTCGGCGACGTCAAAACCCATGGAACCGAAGATGCCCTGGATGCGTTCAAGCGTGAGCGATACCGGGTGCAAGCCACCCTGCCCGCGCTGGCGGCCTGGCAGGCTCACGTCCAGTGCTTCGGCCTTGAGCTGCAATTGAAGTTCGGCATCGGCCAGAGCTTGGCGGCGAGCGGTCAGTGCAGCCTCGATGGCCTGCTTGGCAACGTTGATGGCTGCGCCGCGGGATTTCTTTTCCTCGACGGACAGMTGCGCCATGCCCTTCATGAGCTCGGTCACGCGACCTGACTTGCCCAGAAACTGCGCCTTGGCGTTTTCGAGGTCAGCAGGGGTTGCGCTTTGGGCAAACAGTTGCGTCGCGCTCTCGACCAGGGAATCCAACTCGTTCATATCGACTCTTGAAAATGAACAAGGGCTAGTGCCTTTTCAAGCCCTAGCCCTTGCTGTTATTGCGCAAGCAGCTATCAGAACGATAGCCGCTCATCGTGAACTCAAGCAGCCAGCTTGGCCTTGACTTGCTCCACGATGCTGCCAAAGGCAGCCTTGTCGTGCACTGCGAGGTCGGCCAGCATCTTGCGGTCGATCTCGATGGATGCCTTCTTCAGGCCGTTGGCGAACTGGCTGTAGGTCAGGCCCAGTTCACGSGMRGCGGCGTTGATACGSGCGATCCACAAYTGRCGGAAMACGCGCTTCTTGGTGCGGCGGTCACGGTAGGCRTATTGCCCAGCCTTCATTACCGCCTGTTTGGCGATACGGAAGACGTTACCGCGGCGACCACGGAAACCCTTGGCAAGGGCGAGAACTTTCTTGTGACGGGCACGGGCCGTTACACCACGTTTGACGCGAGGCATGTATGTACTCCTTGTTCGTCAGTAAATTAAACGCCCATGCCGGGCAGCATCTGTGAAATCGAGCCCATATTGGTCTCGTGCACAGCAACCGCACCACGCAGATGGCGCTTGTTCTTGGTGGTCTTCTTGGTCAAGATGTGACGTTTGAAGGCTTGACCGCGCTTGACGGTACCACCTGGACGAACGCGGAAACGTTTTTTCGCGCTGCTCTTGGTCTTCATTTTGGGCATGTGAATGCTCCTTTTTCGTTGTGCTCGTGAGGCGTTTGCAAACCGATCTGCAAACTTGTTGGCCCCGAGCCACTTTTATCGAAAGGCTTTCACCTTCCGGTCGGCAGTGCCCGAAAGCCCCACCTTTTCAAACACCCCGCCCCTTCGGGCATGGCGCTCAAAATCTGACATTGATTGGCAAACCTACGCCGCCGCGCCCGTTGCAGGGGCCGCGCCTTCAGCCGCTGGCTTGGCCGCGGGCTTCTTCTTGCCCGGAGCAATCATCATGATCATCTGACGGCCTTCCAACTTAGGAAACTGCTCAATGATGATGCTGTCAGCCAACTCGTCACGAATCCGGTTCAGCAAAGCCAAGCCGAGTTCCTGGTGCGTGATTTCACGCCCGCGGAACCGCAGCGTGATCTTGCACTTGTCTCCATCCGCCAAAAAGCGGCGGATGTTGCGCATCTTGATGTTGTAGTCGCCRTCGTCSGTWCCGGGGCGGAACTTGAYTTCCTTGAYCTCRATGACCKTCTGCTTSGCYTTGGCYTCKGCCGCMYKCTTYTGCTCKTGGTACTTGAACTTGCCGTAGTCCATGAGGCGGCATACCGGCGGATTAGCCGTAGCGGCGATTTCCACCAGATCCACGTCCAGCTCACCGGCCATGCGCAAGGCCTCCATGAGGCTAACAACACCCAAAGGCTCGTTGTCTGGCCCGGAAAGGCGGACTTCCGGGGCCATGATTTCMCGGTTCAGGCGGTGYTKGCGYTCYTCSCGGTGGCGRCGRTCRCGAAATKCAGTAGCGATGGCTATCTTCCTTGAATCAAAATGCTACAAATAAAGTAGCTACTTCCGCACAGTCCGCGAGCGGCAAAGCAGTTTTTGTGTTCAAAATCAGGCTTTGGTGGCAATGTCGCTAGCGATCAATTCAATGAACGCATCCACAGACATCACTCCGAGATCACGATTACCCCGGGCTCGCACTGCGACGGCGCCGGCTGCCTTTTCCTTGTCACCTGCGACGAGGATGTAGGGCAGCTTTTGCATCGAATGCTCCCGTATTTTATACGTAATCTTCTCATTGCGCAGATCCAGGGCCACCCTAAGGCCTTGATTGGGCAGCGCTTTTTGCAGTTTTGCAGCGATTTCACGACAGTAATCGGACTGAGCGTCAGTGATGTTCAGCACCGAAACCTGCACGGGAGCGAGCCATGTAGGCAAGGCCCCCGCGTGCTGCTCGATCAGAATGCCAATGAAGCGCTCCAAGCTTCCAACGATGGCGCGATGCAGCATGATGGGCCGATGGCGGGCGCCATCTTCGCCCACAAACTCTGCGTCCAAGCGCTCGGGCATATTCGGATCCACCTGAATCGTGCCGCACTGCCAGGGGCGCCCCAGCGCGTCCTTGAGCGTGTATTCGATCTTGGGACCGTAAAAGGCGCCCTCTCCGGGCAGGTATTCAAATTCGCAACCGGATGCCCTTAGACCCTCAGCCAAGGCGTTCTCGGCGCGGTCCCAGCTTTCCTCACTACCGATTCGCTTCTCAGGCCGTGTGGACAGCTTGTAGATGATGTCCGTGAACCCGAAGTCCTTGTAAACCTTCTGCAGCAACGTGGTGAACGCCACGACTTCGGACTGGATCTGGTCTTCAGTACAGAAGATATGGCCGTCGTCCTGTGTGAATGCACGCACGCGCATGATGCCGTGCAGTCCCCCAGTCGGCTCGTTGCGGTGGCATTGGCCGAACTCACCAAACCGCAAAGGCAGGTCCCGGTAGCTCTTGATACCTTGCTTGAAGATGATGATGTGCCCGGGGCAGTTCATCGGCTTGAGCGCGTAKTCGCGCTTTTCCGAYTCCGTSRYGAACATGTTSTCGCGGTAKTTSTSCCAGTGSCCMGTTTTCTCCCACAGGCCCTGGTCCAGGATCTGCGGCCCCTTGACCTCCTGGTAGCCGTTGTCGCGGTACACGCGGCGCATGTACTGCTCCACCTCCTGCCACACCGTCCAGCCCTTGGGGTGCCAGAACACTGTGCCAGGCGAGTGCTCGTCGATGTGGAACAGATCCAGCTCACGGCCGAGTTTGCGGTGGTCGCGCTTTTCGGCCTCCTCCAGCATCGTCAAATACTGCTGCAGCTCATCCTTGGTAGCCCAGGCC
>NZ_JBGFFF010000243.1:0-4613 GCF_056175785.1 Acidovorax sp. LjRoot204 | reverse complement strand
GCAACAGCCTGACCTACAAGCCCGTCAAACTCAAACCCCTGACCGTGGACTCAGTTCCGCCCAAGGTTCGCACGTTCTAAACGGATACAGGAGCACCCACCATGGCAAAACGCACCTTCCAAATCTACCGCTACGATCCTGACAAGGACGCCAAGCCCTACATGCAGACCGTCGAAGTCGAACTCGACGGCAGCGAACGCATGCTGCTGGACGCCCTGATGAAGCTCAAGGCGCAAGACCCCACCCTGTCGTTCCGTCGCTCCTGCCGCGAAGGTGTTTGTGGCTCSGACGCSATGAACATCAACGGCAAGAACGGCCTGGCCTGCCTGACCAACATGMWCACGCTSMMSGGCACSRTSGTSCTSAAGCCSCTGCCSGGCCTGCCMGTCATCCGCGACCTGATCGTGGACATGACGCAGTTCTTCAAGCAGTACAACTCCATCAAGCCGTACCTCGTCAACGACAACGTGCCGCCCGARAMSGARCGCCTGCAGTCGCCYGARGAGCGCGAMGARCTSAACGGCCTGTACGAGTGCATYCTGTGCGCSAGCTGCTCCACCAGCTGCCCSAGYTTCTGGTGGAACCCCGACAAGTTCGTGGGCCCCGCCGGTCTGCTGCAGGCCTACCGCTTCATCGCCGACAGCCGCGACGARGCCACCRCSGARCGCCTGGACAACCTSGAAGACCCGTACCGCCTGTTCCGCTGCCACACCATCATGAACTGCGTGGACGTGTGCCCCAAGGGCCTGAACCCCACCCGGGCCATCGGCAAGATCAAGGAATTGATGGTGCGCCGCGCCATCTGAGCGCGGCCCGTTCATCGTCCTACACACCGGTCCATGCAAACGCTATCCACCCCATCCATCGCGCCAGAGGCGGCTTCGCCGCTGCTGGACGAACGCGAGCTGAGCAAGCTGCACTGGCGCTGCCGGCGCGGCCTGCTGGAGAACGACTTGTTCATCGAGAAGTTCTTCCACCGCTTCGAATCAACGCTGACGCAGCGCCATGCCCAGGGCCTCAACGCGTTGATGGATCTGGCGGACAACGACCTGCTGGACCTGCTGCTGCGGCGGCGAGAGCCCTCGGGCGAACAAGACACACAAGAAGCGCGTGAAGTGCTCGGCATGCTGAGACAAAGCGGTGGCGCCACGGCAGTGCATGCCTGACACCCAGCCCTCGCACCAAGACCGGATTCGTATCGGCAACCTACCCAAGGAAAGTAACAATGAAGCTAGCTGACAACAAAGCCACCCTGTCGTTCAGTAACGGCAGCCCCAGCGTGGACCTGCCGGTCTATCAGGGCAGCATCGGCCCGGACGTCATCGACATCCGCAAGCTGTATGCGCAGACGGGCATGTTCACCTATGACCCGGGCTTCCTGTCCACAGCAGCCACCCAGTCAGCCATCACCTACATCGATGGCGACAAGGGCGAGTTGCTGTACCGCGGCTACCCCATTGAGCAGTTGGCTGAGAACTGCGACTTCCTGGAAACCTGCCACCTGCTGCTSTACGGCGAKCTGCCCAACGCAGCACAAAAGACCRACTTCACCARSCKCGTGACCAACCACACSATGGTCAACGAGCAGATGCAGTTCTTCCTGCGKGGCTTCCGCCGCGAYGCGCACCCCATGGCTGTGCTGACCGGTCTGGTGGGTGCCCTGTCGGCCTTCTACCACGACAGCACGGACATCAACAACCCGCAGCACCGCGAGATCGCCGCGATCCGCCTGATCGCCAAGATGCCCACGCTSGTCGCMATGGCCTACAAGTACGGCATGGGCCAGCCCTACATGTACCCGMAGAACSAMCTSAGCTAYGCRGGCAACTTCCTGCRCATGATGTTCGSYACGCCSTGCGARGAGTACAAGGTSAACCCSGTGCTSGARCGCGCGCTSGACCGCATCTTCATCCTGCACGCTGACCACGAGCAGAACGCCTCGACCTCCACCGTGCGCCTGTGCGGCTCGTCGGGCACCAACCCGTTCGCGGCCATCGCTGCGGGCGTGGCCTGCCTCTGGGGCCCTGCCCACGGCGGCGCCAACGAAGCTGCACTGAACATGCTGTACGACATCCAGGCCCAAGGCGGCGTGGAAAAGATCGGCGACTTCATCAAGCAGGTCAAGGACAAGAACTCCGGCGTCAAGCTGATGGGCTTTGGCCACCGCGTGTACAAGAACTACGACCCSCGCGCCAAGCTSATGCARGAGACYTGCAAYGAAGTGCTGRCCGAGCTGGGCCTGGAAMAMGACCCGCTGTTCAAGCTSGCCAAGGAACTSGARAAGATCKCSCTGGAAGACGASTACTTCGTGYMGCGCAAGCTCTACCCGAACGTSGACTTCTACTCKGGCATCGTGCAGCGCGCCATCGGCATCCCGGTAAACCTGTTCACCGGCATCTTCAGCCTGGCCCGCACCGTGGGCTGGATTGCCCAGCTGAACGAAATGATCGGCGACCCCGAGTACAAGATCGGCCGCCCCCGCCAGCTGTTCACCGGCTCCGTGCGCCGCGACGTGCCTCCCCTGGCCAGCCGCTGATCGGTGCGGCGCACTGCGCCGCTCCGCACCCCACAAAGCCCGCAGGCAGTGCCTGCGGGCTTTTTTCATGGCTCATCGAGAAAATTCATTGCCAATTCCTGAATACTCCCCCTGAGTAATAGCCCTTTTAATGCCCGTAGCGCAATCAGCATAAGTGCTTGTCTTTTATACTGCCACCCAGTACACCCCAGTGAACGACCAGCCAGCCGCCTGACCATGCCCCACACTGCCGAAGACAAACAACGCGCCATCACCCGGCTGCGCCGCATCAAGGGCCAGGCCGAGGCGCTGGAGCGCGCGGTGGAGGCGGGCAGTGACTGCGCCCCCATCCTGCAGCAGCTGGCGGCCATGCGTGGCGCCGTGCACGGACTGATGGCCGACCTGCTCGACAGCCACGTGCGCGAGACGCTAGCGGAAAAACCGGCCCCGTCCCAGCAAGCCATTGACGAAACGCTGGCGCTGCTTCGCTCCTACCTCAAATAGACCGCCCACCCGCATTCCCTACCCGATTGACCGAAAGGACCACCCCATGAAATCCCGTGCCGCCGTAGCCTTCAAAGCTGGAGAACCCCTGCAGATCGTCGAGATCGACGTCGCCCCGCCCAAAAAGGGCGAAGTGCTCATCAAGATCACCGACACCGGCGTATGCCACACCGACGCGTTCACCCTGAGCGGTGACGACCCCGAAGGCCTGTTCCCCGTGGTGCTGGGCCATGAAGGCGCGGGCATCGTGGTGGAAGTGGGCGAAGGCGTGACCAGCGTGAAGCCCGGCGACCACGTCATCCCGCTCTACACCGCCGAATGCGGCGAGTGCCTGTTCTGCAAGAGCGGCAAGACCAATCTGTGCGTGAGCGTGCGCGCCACGCAGGGCAAGGGTGTGATGCCCGATGGCACCACGCGCTTCAGCTACAACGGCCAGCCCATCTACCACTACATGGGCTGCAGCACGTTCAGCGAATACACCGTGGTGGCCGAGGTCTCGCTCGCCAAGGTCAATCCCAATGCCAACCCCGAGCAGGTCTGCCTGCTGGGCTGCGGCGTGACCACCGGCCTGGGCGCCGTCAAGAACACCGCCAAGGTGCAAGAGGGCGACACCGTGGCCGTGTTTGGCCTGGGCGGCATTGGCCTGGCCGTGATTCAGGGCGCCAAGCTGGCCAAGGCCGGGCGCATCATCGCCATCGATACCAACCCCTCCAAGTTCGACCTGGCCCGCACCTTTGGCGCCACTGACTGCGTGAATCCCAAGGACTTCGACAAGCCGATCCAGCAGGTCATCGTGGAGATGACGACCTGGGGCGTGGACCACAGCTTTGAGTGCATCGGCAACGTGAACGTGATGCGTGCTGCGCTGGAGTGCGCGCACCGTGGCTGGGGCCAGAGCGTGATCATCGGCGTGGCCGGTGCCGGGCAAGAGATCAGCACCCGCCCCTTCCAGCTCGTCACCGGCCGCAAGTGGCTGGGCACGGCGTTTGGCGGCGTCAAGGGCCGCAGCGAGCTGCCCGGCATGGTCGAAGACGCGATGGCAGGCAAGATCCAGCTCGYGCCCTTTGTGACCCACACCATGGGCCTCAAGGACATCAACGAGGCGTTTGACCTGATGCACGAAGGCAAGTCGATCCGCTCGGTCGTCAAGTACGCTGCTTAACCCTGCACAGCGCCAGCGCCCACAGCCCCTTCGACCACAGGGCACTCTGGGTGCTGGCCCTGGCGGGCCATGACAAACGGCCTGGAGCCGGTTTTTAGGCTCCCTACCAGCGAAAACTGCCTCAAGCGCTACGAAATATTGCCTGAGCAGCTATCAATTCAAGAGCAAACACCATGACCACTCCCCTGGATCTGCTCAGCAGACACGCCTGTTTTGGCGGCGAGCAGCGCTTTTACCAGCACACCTCCACCACCATCGGCCTGCCGATGAAGTTCTCGGTGTACCTGCCGCCCCAGGCACAACAGGGCCCTGTGCCCGCCGTGTTGTACCTGGCCGGGCTGACCTGCACCGAGGAGACCTTTGCCATCAAGGCCGGAGCCCAGCGCCTGGCTGCCGAACTGGGCCTGGCCCTGATCGCGCCCGACACCAGCC
>NZ_JBGFFF010000242.1:0-4676 GCF_056175785.1 Acidovorax sp. LjRoot204 | reverse complement strand
GTGTGCTTCATCCAGTTGGCATCGTCGCGGCCCAGTGGTGCCACTGGGTCGTCTGCGGGGCGCTCGTAGTCGCTCACGGTGTGGGCACCACGGCATTCCTTGCGGGCAGCAGCAGACACCATCGTGGCTTGCGCAGCTTCGATCAGGTTCTCGACTTCCAGCGCTTCGATGCGCGCGGTGTTGAACACCTTGGAGTGGTCCTTCAGGCCCACGCTGTTCACACGGCTGCGCAGCTCGGCGATCTTCTTGACGCCTTCGTCCATGCTCGCCTGCGTGCGGAACACACCGGCGTGCAGTTGCATGCTGGCGCGGATGTCGTTGGCCACGTCCTGGGCATATTCGCCGCTGCTGGCGCCTTGCAGGCGGTTGAGGCGCTCCAAGGTGCGGTCGGCCGCATCCTTGGGCAGGGGCTTGTGGTTCTTGTTCTTGTCGTTGAACTCRACGATGTGGTTGCCGGCYGCGCGGCCGAACACCAGCAGGTCSAGCAGCGARTTGGTGCCSAGRCGGTTGGCGCCGTGCACSSWYACGCARGAGCATTCGCCCACCGCGTASAGGCCGTTSACCACGAGGTTGTCATTGCCGCCYTGCTGCACCACSACCTGGCCGTTGATGTTGGTSGGRATGCCRCCCATCTGGTAGTGGATGGTGGGCACCACAGGGATCGGCTCCTTGGTGATGTCCACGTTGGCAAAGTTGACGCCGATTTCGTACACCGAGGGCAGGCGCTTGTGGATGGTTTCTGCGCCCAGGTGGTCCAGCTTGAGCAGCACGTAGTCCTTGTTGGGACCACAGCCACGGCCTTCCTTGATCTCCTGGTCCATCGAGCGGGACACGAAGTCGCGCGGTGCCAGGTCCTTCAAGGTGGGCGCATAGCGCTCCATGAACCGCTCGCCATTGCTGTTGAGCARRATYGCGCCTTCRCCGCGGCAGCCTTCGGTCAGCAGCACRCCSGCGCCGGCCACGCCGGTSGGGTGGAACTGCCAGAACTCCATGTCTTCCAGCGGAATGCCGGCGCGTGCGGCCATGCCCAGGCCGTCACCGGTGTTGATGAAGGCGTTGGTCGAGGCAGCAAAAATGCGGCCTGCGCCGCCAGTGGCCAGCAGCGTGGTCTTGGCTTCGAGGATGTGCAGGTCGCCGGTTTCCATTTCGAGCGCCGTCACGCCCACCACGTCACCGTCGGCGTCGCGGATCAGGTCCAGGGCCATCCACTCCACGAAGAAGTTGGTGCGGGCCTTGACGTTTTGCTGGTACAGCGTGTGCAGCATSGCRTGGCCGGTGCGGTCGGCYGCRGCGCARGCGCGYTGCACGGGCTTYTCGCCRTARTTGGCSGTRTGGCCGCCGAAGGGGCGCTGGTAGATCGTGCCGTCGGKGTTGCGGTCRAAGGGCATGCCSAWGTGTTCSAGGTCGTACACGACCTTGGGGGCTTCGCGGCACATGWACTCGATSGCATCCTGGTCGCCSAGCCAGTCCGAGCCCTTGATGGTGTCGTAGAAGTGGTAGYGCCAGTYGTCCTCGSMCATGTTGCCCAGCGAWGCGCCGATGCCGCCTTGGGCAGCGACGGTGTGTGAACGGGTGGGGAATACCTTGGAGAGAACCGCAACGTTCAGGCCCGCGCGGGCCAGYTGCAGSGAKGCSCGCATGCCGGAGCCGCCGGCWCCGAYGATSAYGACGTCGAACTTGCGCTTGGTGATGTTGGCTTGTGTGTAGCTCATTGTGTACCTTCAATCGCGGGAATCAGAGACGCCACAGAACCTGGATGCCCCAGCCGGCGCAGCTGACCAGCCAGACAATGCTGAACACTTGCAGTGCCAGACGAAGGCCCACGGGCTTGATGTAGTCCATCAGGACTTCGCGCAGGCCGACCCACGCATGCCAGGCAATCGCGACGATCACGGAGAAGGTCAGCACCTTCATCCATTGGGCCGAGAAAATGCCCGCCCATTTGTCGTAGCCGATGGGGCCTTTGGAGAAGATGACCTGGGCCAGCAGGGCCAGGGTGAACAGCGCCATCAGGACTGCCGTGACACGCTGGCTGAGCCAGTCGCGCAGGCCATAGTGGGCGCCGACGACGACGCGCTTGGAACCGTAATTGACGGACATAGAAATTTCCTCTCGTTCTTCAACAGGCGCTGGCTGGCAGCGACCGCCGTTTCTGTGGGTTGATCAGTACAGGCCGAAAAGCTTGGCGCCCAGCACCAGGGCCAGCCCGATGCTGATGACCAGAACGGTCAGGGCAGAGCTCTTGCCAAATTGCTTGTTCACGGCGCTGTGACTCACGTCCATCCACAGGTGGCGCAGGCCGGCAGTGAAGTGGTGCAGATAGGCCCAGATCAGGGCCAGAGCGACCAGCTTGATGAACCAGCCGGGCACAAAACCGATGCCGATATTGAAGGCCGCCGAGAATTTGGCGAACGAGATTTCGGAAGACACCGAGGTGTCGAACATCCAGATGATGAAMGGCAGCAGCAGGAACATGATCAGTCCGCTGGCGCGGTGCAAGATCGAAACCCACGCGGCAGGCGTCATGCGGTAGGTCGTCAAGTCCTTGAAGGCATTGATGTTGCGGAATTCAGGCCGTTTTTTGGCTAGTTCTGTCATTTCTGGTGCTTTCGTGGATGTAACTGCTTTGTAATTTGAAGATGCAAASAACGCAAAATTCTATTGCAACGCAACACAAGGGTTTAGCCGGGCTTGAAATTTTCGACGTTAATGCTCGGGTGCCAGCCTGCTGTCAGCTCAATTCATTACGGTAGTGGTGGGTATCGGTGCGATACAGCCCCCGGCGTAACTCCATGGGAACATCGTTATAGGTGTAAGCAATGCGCTCAACGCTCAGCAGCGGCGTGACGGGTGTGATTTGCAACAGCTGGGCTTGTTCCKCGTCGGGCAGCACGGCGCGGATYTTTTCTTCGGCSCGCACCATGCGCACGCCAAAGTCGAGTTCGAACATGGCGTAGGTCGGTCCCTGGTAGTTGGCGAGCTGCTCGGCCGTCAGGCCTTTGAAGGCTTGTCCGGGCAGCCAGATGTCTTCCAAAATGGTGGGCACTCCTGCAAACGACAGGATGCGCCGTGCCTGCATGACGGCATCGCCGCTGCGCAGCGCCAGTGCGCGGGCCACATCGGCGTTGGCCCGCACGCGGCGGCAATCGATCACGCGGCGCTGCGCAGGGCCTTCCACGCGGGCGTCTCCGGTGTCGGGCAACAGCTTCAGAAATCGGTACTGCACATGCTGCTCGGCGTGGGTGGCGACAAAAGTGCCTTTGCCCTGCCGGCGCATCACCAGGTTCTCTGCGGCCAGTTCGTCAATCGCCTTGCGTACGGTRCCCTGRCTGACGCGAAAACGTGCAGCCAGCTCCATTTCGCTCGGAATGGCCTCGCCAGGCTTCCATTCGCCCTGCTGCAGGCTTTGCAGGATCAGCCCCTTGATCTGTTGGTACAGCGGGCTGAACGCTGGCGTGGCGGCTCCCGCTGCGCTCTGCGGGGGCGCGRGGCTGTCTGCTGCGAACGGAAGCGATGACATGGTGTGGGATCTGTAAGTTGTGCGTGTGTTGTGGTGCGGCAGTGCGGTTGCCACATGACAATCGAACGACAAACGGGGTGCAATCATATCTTATATAAGACATAAGACAAATTGACCGGGGTGTCCAATCAGGGGTAAACTCCAATGCTGTTTTGCGGGGCACGGGCTACTGGTGACAGGCGCTGGTGCTTGCGTTGCACTCACACCTGTTTTCCTCACTTCCTGGAGTTTTCACCATGAGCAAGAAGCCCGTTCGCGTTGCTGTCACCGGCGCCGCCGGTCAAATCGGTTACGCACTGCTGTTCCGTATCGCCTCCGGCGAAATGCTGGGCAAGGACCAGCCGGTCATTCTGCAATTGCTCGAAGTCCCTGTCGAAGGCCCTCAAAAGGCGCTCAAGGGCGTGATGATGGAGCTGGACGACTGTGCCTTCCCCCTGCTCGTCGAAATGACCGCCCACAGCGATCCCATGACAGCCTTCAAGGATGCCGACTATGCACTGCTGGTTGGCTCGCGCCCACGTGGCCCKGGCATGGAGCGTGCCGARCTGCTGGCCGTCAACGGCGCCATCTTCACGGCRCARGGCAAGGCSCTSAAYGCCGTGGCYWSSCGYRACGTSAAGGTGCTGGTGGTSGGCAACCCYGCCAACACCAAYGCCTACATCGCSATGAAGWSSGCMCCYGACCTGCCRCGCAAGAACTTCACSGCCATGCTGCGCCTGGACCACAACCGCGCYGCCAGCCAGATCGCYGCCAAGACCGGCAAGGCYGTGGCCGACATCGARAAGCTSRYCGTSTGGGGCAACCACTCGCCCACGATGTACGCYGACTACCGTTTTGCCACCATCAAGGGCGAAAGCGTSGCCAAGATGATYAACGAYCAGGARTGGAACGCCAACACMTTCCTGCCSACCGTTGGCAAGCGCGGCGCCGCCATCATYGARGCCCGYGGCCTGTCGTCGGCWGCSTCKGCYGCCAAYGCSGCCATCGACCACATGCGCGACTGGGCCCTGGGCACCAACGGCAAGTGGGTCACCATGGGYRTYCCRTCSRACGGCGAATACGGCATTCCSAAGGACACGATGTTYGGYTTCCCSGTSACCTGCGARAACGGCGAGTACAAGATCGTTGAAGGTCTGGACATCGACGCGTTCTCGCA
>NZ_JBGFFF010000241.1:0-4686 GCF_056175785.1 Acidovorax sp. LjRoot204 | reverse complement strand
GCTGCTGGATGAGGGCATTGCCGTCATGCCGTTGCCAGCGGCAGTCAAGGAAACCCTGCAGTAGCCACTGCACCCGGTCCTGGGGGTAGACCTTGCAGAATGGTGCGGGATCAACTGGTGAACTGCAGTGCGGCCAGGCGCGCATACACCCCACTTTGTGCCATCAATGCGCTATGGGTGCCTTGCTCCACGATCTGACCGTGGTCCAGCACCACGATGCGGTCGGCATTTTGTACCGTGGCCAGGCGGTGGGCGATCACCAGCGTGGTCCTTTTGCCAGTGTGGCGCTGCATGGCAGTGTCAAGCGCGGCCTGCACCATGCGCTCACTTTCTGCGTCCAGTGCGCTGGTGGCCTCGTCCAGCAGCAACAGGGGTGGATTTTTGAGCATGGCTCGGGCAATGGCGATACGCTGGCGCTGGCCGCCCGACAGGCGTACACCCCGTTCGCCCAGAAACGTGTGGTAGCCCTCGGGCAGGGCTGCGATGAAGTCATGCGCAAAGGCAGCCCGGGTGGCCGCCATGACCTCTTCGTCGGAGGCATCCGGACGGCCATAGCGGACGTTGTCCATGGCCGAGGCGGAGAAAATCACGGCATCCTGGGGCACGGTGCCCGTATGGGCGCGCAGTGTGTCCAAGCTCAGGTCGCGGATGTCCACACCGTTCAATAGGATGCGTCCCTCTCGTGAACCCTGAGCACCCGCCTCCCAGCCTCTATCCACGTCATAAAAGCGCTGCAGCAACTGAAACACCGTGGTCTTGCCCGCCCCGCTGGCGCCCACCAGTGCCACCGTCTCTCCGGGTAACAGGTGCAGCGAGAAGTTCTGCAGTGCGGGCTGATCCGGGCGCGACGGGTAGTGAAACTGCACGTTGTCAAACTGCACCTCCAGCCCTTGATCCGAAGTGGGCAGCCGCTTGGGTGTCGCAGGGTTTGCCACGGGGGAACGGCTCGACAGCAACTCCATCAAGCGCTCGGTGGCACCGGCAGCACGCAGCAGGTCTCCGTACACTTCGCCCAATACTGCCACCGCGCTCGCCAGCAGAATCACGTACACCACGGTCTGGCCCAGGTGGCCTGCACTCATCTGCCCGGCCAACACGGCTTCTGTGCCCCGGTACAGCCCCCACAGCAACAGGGCCGCGTTGGCGATGATGATGAAGGCCACGAGCAAGGCGCGCGCCTTGGTGCGCTTGACTGCCGCGCGAAAGGCGTCTTCCGTGGCCCGCGCAAACCTTGAGGCCTCGCGTGGCTCTGCGGTATAGCTTTGCACCACGGGGATGGCGTTGAGCACTTCGGCCGCGATGGCGCTGGAGTCGGCCACGCGGTCCTGGCTGTCGCGTGACAATCGGCGCACCCTGCGACCGATCCACATCGTGGGCAGCACCACCAGCACGACGGCCAGCAGTACCACCGACATCACATAGGGATTCGTCCACACCAGCATGACCAGGGCACCCAGGCCCAGAACCGCATTTCGCAGCCCCATGGACAGCGATGAGCCGACCACGGTCTGCACCAGCGTCGTGTCCGACGTCAGCCGCGACAGCACCTCGCCGGTTTGGGTGGTCTCGAAGAACTGGGGGCTTTGCTGCAGCACATGGCTATAGACGGCGTTGCGCAGGTCAGCGGTGACGCGCTCGCCCAGCCAGCTCACCRTATARAAGCGCGCSGCCGAAAACCCGCCCAGTGCCATGGCCACCGCAAACAGCTCTTCAAAATGCCCGCGAAGGGCCATGGCCTGCGCTCCCCGGTCACCCGTCGCAGAGACCAGGCCTCCATCGATGAGATTGCGCAGTGCCATGGGAAACGCCAGTGTGGCCAATGCCGCCAGCACCAGGAACACCAGCGACAGTGCAATGCGCGCACGATACGGCCGCAAAAAGGGCAGCAGTCCCGTGAGCGAGCGGGGGGCGCCACGGGCGGGTGTGGAGGAGGGGAGGGAGGGCATCATGGCAGTGTAGGCGGCTCAGCTGAGTGCCGCAGAAGGAGCGCGGTCCGGCCCCTCCATGGTTATAAGTGGTGCCCACGGCGGTGAATACCAAGGCTTGTCAGTAAAAAGTCAGTGATGGGCGCGGCGCTGCGCCACCACCGCGTGTGGTCTTCTGTGCCTGCCACGGCGCCAGATTGAGCATTGGCGCGCTGCTCGCGCCCGTACATCCCCAGCGCCATGCGCCCTCAGGGCGGGTACGTAGGCATTTATACATAGGCATTAGTCCCAGTATCTACCGCGGGGTAGGGAGACATACGATGCGTTGCGATCCAACCTCCCCGGAGACCTTGTTGCAAGGCTCCTCATTTCAGCACCTTACGGAGCGGCCAAGGCGCAATGAGCGACGTCATTCTTGAAACCAACAGCCTGACCAAAGAGTTCAAGGGCTTCACAGCCGTCAGCGATGTGAACCTGGCCGTTCGGCGCGGCTCCATCCATGCGCTGATCGGTCCCAATGGTGCGGGCAAGACCACGTGCTTCAACCTGCTCACCAAGTTCCTGGAGCCGACCTCGGGTGTCATCCGCTTCAACGGGCACGACATCACGCGAGAGCAGCCCGCACAGATTGCGCGCCGCGGGGTGATCCGTTCGTTCCAGATTTCGGCGGTGTTCCCGCACCTCACACTCATCGAGAACGTGCGCCTGGGCCTGCAGCGCAAGCTGGGCACCTCGTTCCACTTTTGGCGCAGCGAGCGCACCCTGCGGCAGCTTGACGACCGTGCCATGCAACTGCTGACCGAGGTGGGGCTGGAAGACTTGGCCGATGAAGTGACCGTGAACCTGCCCTATGGCCGCAAGCGCGCACTGGAGATCGCGACCACGCTGTCCATGGAGCCCGAGTTGATGCTGCTSGACGARCCCACGCAGGGCATGGGCCACGARGACGTGSACCGCGTTACCCAGCTCATCAAGAAGGTCTCGGCMGGCCGCACCATCCTGATGGTSGARCACAACATGAAGGTGGTGTCGACCATCGCAGACCGTATCACCGTGCTGCAGCGCGGCGCCGTGCTGGCCGAAGGCCCCTACGCAGAAGTCTCCAACAACCCCCAAGTCATGGAAGCCTACATGGGCACGACCGACGGCCAACTGCAGGGAGCGCACTGATGGCTGGCGCTCCCGCACTCGAAATCAAGAACCTCGAAGCCTGGTACGGCGAGTCGCATGTGCTGCACGGCGTGGACATCGTCGTCCAGCCGGGCGAGGTGGTCACGCTGCTGGGCCGCAACGGTGCAGGCCGCACCACCACCATGCGCGCCATAATGGGGCTGACCGGTGCGCGCAAGGGTTCGGTCAAGATCAACGGCGTGGAAACCGTGAACATGCCCACGCACCGTATTGCGCACCTGGGCGTGGGCTACTGCCCTGAAGAGCGTGGCATTTTCTCCAGCCTGTCGTGCGAAGAAAACCTGCTGTTGCCACCCGCCCTCAAGACGGGCACGCCGGGCATGTCGGTGSMSGAGATCTACGMSATGTTCCCCAACCTGGCCGAGCGCMRSAACAGCCMGGGCACGCGSCTGTCGGGCGGYGARCAGCAGATGCTSGCKGTGGCCCGCATCCTGCGCACYGGCGCCAAKCTGCTGCTGCTCGATGARATCTCCGAAGGCCTSGCGCCCGTCATYGTGCAGGCCCTGGCCCGCATGATCACCATGCTGCGCCAAAAGGGCTACACCGTGGTCATGGTTGAGCAGAACTTCCGTTTTGCCGCACCGCTGGCCGACCGGTTCTACGTGATGGAGCACGGCCGCATCGTGGAGAAGTTTGGCGCTGCCGAGCTGGAAGCGAAGATGCCTGTGCTCAACGAACTGCTGGGCGTCTGAGCCACGCCCACACCCTTTCCCCACCGTTTTCTTCCACCACACCCACAGGAGACAAATCCATGAAGAAACAACTCAAAGTGCTGGCACTGATGCTGGGCGTTGCAGGTCTGGCCACCTCGGCCGCGCACGCACAGGACAAGGTCAAGATCGGTTTCATCACCGACATGTCCAGCCTGTATGCGGACGTGGAAGGCAAGAACGGCGCAGTGGCCATTCAGATGGCGATTGACGACTTCGGAGGCAAGGTGCTGGGCATGCCCATCGAGCTGCTGACAGCAGACCACCAGAACAAGGCCGACATCGCAGCCTCCAAGGCCCGGGAGTGGATCGATACCCAAGGCCTGACCATGCTGTTTGGGGGAACCAACTCGGGTACCGCACTTGCTTCGGCCAAGGTCGCTGCCGAGAAAAAGCGTGTCTATATCAACAACGGTGCTGCCAGCTCCGCGCTGACCAACGACCAGTGCACACCGTACACCGTGCACTACGCGTATGACACCGTGGCACTGGCCAAGGGCACGGGCTCGGCCATTGTGGATGGCGGCGGCAAGAGCTGGTACTTCCTGACGGCAGACTATGCCTTCGGCCATGCGCTCGAAGCCGACACCACCGCCGTGGTCAAGGCCAAGGGCGGCAACGTGGTGGGCGCTGTGCGCCACCCGCTGAACGCGTCCGACTTCTCGTCCTTCCTGCTGCAGGCACAGAACTCCAAGGCGCAAATCCTGGGCCTGGCCAATGCAGGTGGTGACACCATCAACTCCATCAAGGCTGCCAAGGAGTTCGGCATCGGCAAGAGCATGAAGCTCGCCGGCCTGCTGATCTTCATCTCCGATGTGCACAGCCTGGGCCTGCGCAACACCGAAGGCCTGCAGTTCACC
>NZ_JBGFFF010000240.1:0-4810 GCF_056175785.1 Acidovorax sp. LjRoot204 | reverse complement strand
GCCAGGATCATCGGCAGGCCGGTCTGTACTCCCTGGCCGAATTCCAGCCGGTTGTGGGTCACGGTGACTTCGCCGTTGGGCGCGATCTCCACGAAGGCCGAGGGCTACTGCGTCGGCTTGAGGGTGCTGGCCGCCGCTTGCCTGCCGGTGGCCTGCGCCATGGCCATGTGGGGAAAGGCGCCGAGCGCGAGGCCGCCGACGCCGGCCAGCTTCAGGAAGCTGCGGCGCGGCAGCGCGGCGGTGTCCTCGGGTTGTGATTGGCTGGCGGCCATCAGGCGCTGAAGGATGCGCGGCAGTTCGGTGGAATCGATGTGAGTGGGCAACATGGCGGGTGCTCCTTCAGGCCAGGGTCTTGGCGGCATCGGCCACCGCGGCGCGGATGCGGGCGTAGGYGCCGCAGCGGCAGATGTTGCCGGCCATGGCGGCATCGATCTCGGCCGCCGTGGGCTGCTTGCCCTTGGGCTGCAATTTGAGGAACGCCGTGGCGCTCATGATCTGGCCGCTCTGGCAGTAGCCGCACTGSGCCACGTCGTGCTTGACCCAGGCGGYGTGCACTGCCTTGCCCACCTTGTCGTCGGCGGCAATGGCTTCAATGGTGGTGATCTTCTGGCCTACCGCCGCCGAGATGGGCGTGATGCATGACCGCACCGGCGCGCCGTTCAGGTGCACGGTGCACGCACCGCACAGCGCCTGGCCGCAGCCAAACTTGGTGCCGGTCATGCCCAGCGTGTCGCGCAGGGCCCAGAGGATGGGGGTGGATTCGTCGGCATCCACGGCCGTGTCTTTGCCGTTGATATTGAGGGTGGGCATCGTGGGACTCCTTGGGATGAAGGTCAGCGCTCAAAAGCACAGCGCAATCGGTAGGGCGGCGCGGGCAGACATCAAGCCGCTTTGTTGTTTTAAGAGAATAACTATTCGATTAAACCGCAAAATTCGAGTTTCTGCAGCGGCACGATTTACGCCTTGATGGCGTCCCAGCACAGGCCAAACGCCATCTGGTGCACAGCCTCGTCATCGGGCAGCACCTGGGTGCGGATCAGGTTGCCGGTCTCCCGCACCGAGCCCACCAGGCTGGCCGTGAGCAGCGGAATGGGCACGGCTTTGAGGATCTCCTGCTGCTGGCCTTCTTCCATCAGCGTGAAAAAACCTGCCATCAGCCGGGTCGAAAATTCGCGGTTGCCCTGGGTGAACCAGGGCGAGTTGTAGTACTGCTCCTGGAACACCACCTCGGCGTATTGGTCCAGCCGATGGCGCAGCAGGTTGCCCCAGGCGCGGCGCACCCTTGCGCGGTAGGGCATGCCAGGTTCTATCCCACTCATGATGCGCGCGGCCGTCACGGTCTTGGCATCCTGGTACAGCTGGCTGATCAGTTCGTCCTTGGACGGGTAGTACACGTACAGCGTGCTCGTGGCCACACCCGCAGCCCGGGCAATGTCGGCCAGGGTCAGGCCGCTCAGGCCGCGCTGGGCCACCAGTTCAAAGGTGGCCTGGGCAATGGCGCGCTGTTTCTCGTCGTCTTTGGGTTTCATCGGAACCAGGAATATAAACGAACATAGATTCGACCACTATCAAAACCCACTGCACATGCCCTGGCGCAAAGCGACATCGTACGGGGGATGCACAATCGTGGCCATGACCACGAACTCCATCGCCGACCTCCGCAAGAGCTACGAGCGCGCCGAACTCAACGAAGACGCCTCGCACGCCGCCCCCCTGCAGCAGTTTGACCAGTGGCTCAAGGAAGCCATCAGCGCCGAAGTGCCCGAGCCCAATGCCATGACCCTGGCCACCGTGGGCAGCGACCTGCGGCCCAGCACACGCATCGTGCTCATCAAGGGTTATGACGAGCGCGGCATTGTCTGGTTTACCAACTACGACAGCCGCAAGGGCCGCCAGATTGCGGGCAACCCGTTTGCAGCGCTGCAGTTTCACTGGGTGGAGCTGGAGCGTGTGGTGCGTATCGAAGGTGTGGTGGAGAAGGTCAGCGACGAGGAAAGCGACGAATACTTCAGCAGCCGCCCCCTGGATTCGCGCATCGGCGCCTGGGCCAGCCCCCAAAGCCAGGTCATTTCAGGCCGCAGCGTGCTGGTGGCCAACGCGGCCAAATACGGGGCGCAATTCATGCTGAAACCGCCCCGCCCTCCACACTGGGGCGGCTACCGCCTSRWGCCCGACCRSTGGGARTTCTGGCAGGGSCGCAAGAGCCGCCTGCAYGACCGGCTGCGCTACCGSCTCGAWGGCAGCRACTGGGTGCGGGAGCGGCTGGCGCCCTGAGTCGCGGCCGCCGTATGCAAGCCTCAGCGATAAGCCACCAAGTGGATTCCATATCCGAAGTCGTTTACCTCTGTCTCAACCCGGAGTCTGAGCTGCCCAAGCTTTCTCTGGGGAGCTTTCGCGCCCTCGTCATGATCGAGTCGGAAGTGTCGGCGCTCTGGCAGAACACTGTGAGCGACTGGCTGGTACGTTCCGGATGTCTACAAATGATGGCCTGGGGTCTTGGCTGCAGTTCCTGGGACGACTCGGTGGACTGGGCCAACATCAGCCAGTTTGCTCATGGAGATATACCGGACGAGAGCTTTGTCCTGACCTCTTGGCATGAGGATCAGTCGCTGCAAGAGGTCATGCATTTCTGCAAACACTTCGCAGACCATCCGTTTGCAGAGCTACGCTCAACGCTGCTTTTGCATATCGTGTATGAGCCGCGCGAAGAAGGAATTTGCAGCTTGTACAGCAATGCCTAGCCGATCAGGCAGGCTGCTAAACGGCAGACATGCGCACTGCTGCGGATGTCACCCCACCACCCACCGCGTGACTGCCAAAATCACCACTGGCATCGTCACCAACCCCAGCGCGGTAGACACTGCCACGCTGGCGGTCACCTCTTCTTCTGCCACGCGGTAGCGCTGGGAGAACAAGAATACGTTGGCCCCCACGGGCAGCGATGCTGCCACGATCATCACGGCCAGCGGCATGCCCGACAGGCCCAGCGCCCAGCCCATGCTGGCCAGCACCAGCGGGTGCACTACACATTTCACCAGCGCAATCCGCAGCGCAGCCTTGAACTGGTGGCCAACCTTGGTGAACGCCAGCGTCACACCCACCAGCAGCAGTGCAATCGGCCCCAGCGCCTGGCCCAGCAGCTGCAGGGGCTTGCCCACCACMTCGGGCACCACCAGTCCCGTCTGAGCAAACAGCAGGCCCGCAATGATGGGCAGCGGCACGGGGTGCACGATGCCGTTGCGGATGGCCTGCAGGACGGTGCGCCACATGGGCTGCTGCACGCCGCCTGGGCGCCCGGCATGTTCGCGTGCAGCCGCCAGCTCGAACACCACCGTGGCCGCAGTCAGCAGGATGAGCGAATGCACCGAGATCAGGGTGAACAGCGTGACCAGCCCTGCATCGCCAAACACCAGGCCCACCAGCGGCACGCCTATCATCAGCGTGTTGCTGAAGGTGTTGGCCAGCGCCCGGGCGGCGCCCAGCGTGTTGAAGCCCTGCACGGCCAGCGTGGCCGCGTAGACCACGCCAAACGCCACAAAGTAGATGCCCACGGGGCCGAAGTTGAGGTCTTCGATGTGCACCGTGCTCATGGTGCGAAACAGCAGCGCGGGCGTGAGCACCATGAACACCAGGTTGGCCAGGTCCTTGACGGATTCGGCACGTATCCAGCCGCGCCGCCCCACATAAAAGCCGATGGCAATGAACAGGATGACGGGGATCAGCGAGGTGAAGACAGGAGAGTTCACGGAGAAAAGCGCGCCAGGTCGGCAAGGGTGGGCGCCGATTGTCTCCCATGATCCCTGCCGACTCGGCGTGGTGTGTCTGGCGCACACCGATAGCACGCTATAGTTTTTATAGCCACCAGCGCATATTCCACTATCGCTTGGCGCCGATTTCTTTCAAATCCTCTGGTCTGCGCTCGCTGGGGGCGTATCCGCTGCGGCGCGCGGCGCGTCCGCCGACAGCAGGGCCAGCAGCCCTTGCAGCCCCTCCACCCGGTGGTCTGCCAGGGGCCAGGGCTCGACACCTGGCCGCACCGTCTGGACGGTAGTGGCCCCCAGGACGCGCCCGGCCGACAGTTCGGACAAGGGGTTGTCGCCCACCACCAGCATCTGGCGGGGCGCGCAGCCCTCGCGGGCCAGGATCTGCTCAAAGAGGGCCTGCTTGCCATGCGCGGCGCCGGTGGGTGGTGCGTCAATCGCGTCGATGAGCACCTGTTCGAACCAGGGGCGGATTCTCAGCGCATCGATCTTGCTGTCCTGCAGGCGCCGAAAGCCGCTGGTGACCAGGTAGCGCCGCAGCGGGATGCGGGGCAGCAGTTCGATGTCGGCATAGCCTCGCAACGGCGCCTTCACCTCCATCTGGCTGAACTGCTGCCACCCCGCCGCGCGCATGGCGGGCGTGAAATGGTGGCGCTGGGCTACTAGGTCGAACGCGGTGAACCAGCAGGCCTGCAGCGCCTGGTCCAGGGCCTCCGGGCTCAGTGCGCCCTGGTTGGCTTGCCGCAACGCATCGAAAGCGGGCTCGAACAAGGGCCCTACCGCCCGGGCATCCATCAGGCAGTTGTCCAGATCAAAAACAGCAACGGTGTAGTCCAAGGGCATCGCTCATCAAAAAGGTATCACTGAACAGCGTGGCGCGTGACGGGCAAACGCCGCCCGCCTCATCCGGCCACGACGGACACACCGTGGTCTGCCAGCGTCAGGCTGACCGGGGCCCCCACATCCAGCGGCAACTCCACCAGGGGCGACACCACAAAAATGGCGCCCAGGGCGCTGGCAAAGGTGTATTCCATGACGCTGCCCAGATA
>NZ_JBGFFF010000239.1:0-4877 GCF_056175785.1 Acidovorax sp. LjRoot204 | reverse complement strand
GCGCAGGCGGCGGTAGATCTGCAGCGTGTCCCAGCCGGTGGCGGACGCGGGGCCCCGGAGGCTGGTCGTGCGCAGCGGCATGTTCTCGTAAAACGCCTGCCAGGCCGCGCTGCGCTGGGCCAGAAAGGCGGCGCTGCCCGGGCTCTCGCCACGGCTTGCCTCGGCGGCATAGTCGTTTTGCACCTCGTGGTCGTCCCAGGTCACGGCCCACGGGCAGGTGGCGTGGGACAGCTGCAGGGCCGGGTCGCTCTTGTGCAGGGCGTACCGGTCGCGGTAGTCGGCCAGCGTGGTGGCGTGGCGCAGGCTGTGGGTGCGCGCCAGATCGGTGGTGGTTTTGGGTGTGGCGTATTCGTAGATGTAGTCGCCCAGGAACAGCACCWGGTCTGGCTGGTCAGCGGCCAGATGGCGCCACGCCGCGTAGTGCCCATGCTCCCAGCGCTGGCACGAGGCAAACGCCACCCGCAGCGCCCCGGGCATGTCGCCCGCCGCAGGCGCCGTGCGCGTGCGGCCCGTGGCGCTCACCGCGTCGCCCAGCATGAAGCGGTAGTGGTACCAGCGTGCGGGTTGCAGGCCTTGCAGCTCCACATGCACGCTGTGGCCCAGCGCGGGCAGCGCAGTGGCCTCGCCCTTTTGCACGATCTGGGCAAACCCAGCGTCGTGCGCCACCTCCCACCGCACGGTGTGGGTGCTCAGCATCTGCGCTGGATCGACGAGCAAGAGCCGCGTCCAGAGCACCACGCCATCAGGGGCTGGGTCACCACTGGCGACGCCGAGGGCAAAGGGGTTGTTTTGYAGCGCGGGCGGATTGCTCCAGGCCCAGCGGGGGAGGGTGGCGACGGAGGCAGCCAGGGTTGCGTTGCGCAGGAACTGCCGTCTTTGCTCGGATGTCAATTCAGCTGCCCTTTGCGTCGGGCGTCGTGCTCAGAAACTGACGCAATCCAGACCAGTGGCCTCCGCACAAGGGCCGCCCCGTGGCGCTGGTGGCGTCCCCCTCTGGGGGGATGGCGCCGAAGGCGACACAGGGGGGAGGTGGTCACGCCGCCATCACCCGGTTCTTGCCCGAGCGCTTGGCCAGATACATCGCCTGGTCGGCCCGCACGATGGCGTCGGTGGCGCTCTCGCTTTCAACCAACTGGGCCACGCCTGCGCTGAAGGTGATGAGCACCTTTTCGGTGCCTTGCAGGAAGAAGCGCGTGGTCAGTTCGCGCTGCAAGCGGGTCATGGCCGCCACGCCGGCTTCGACGGTGGTGTCGGGCAGCACGATGACGAACTCTTCGCCGCCGTACCGTGCCAGCAAGTCCTGCGGCCGCATGACCTCGCGCGTGACCTGCGCCAGGTGCACCAGGGCAGCGTCGCCCCCCGCGTGGCCCAGCCGGTCGTTGATGGTCTTGAAGTTGTCCACGTCCAGCAGTGCCAGGCACAGGGACGAGCCCAGGCGGCGGGCGCGGGCGATCTCGCGTTCCACAGCCTCGTCCAGGCCCTTGCGGTTGAGGCTGCCCGTCAGCGGGTCGTGGCGGGCCTGGGCGCTGGCGCGGTCCAGTTCTTCCTGCAGCTTGGCGACCTCGGCGCGCTTGGCCTCGGTGCGCTCGCGCAGGTCCTGCAGCTCATCGTGGGTCACGCGGCTGTCGAGCGCCATGGCGCGGGTGGCGCTCATCACCTCCTGCAGCACCGGGGCAATCTCTTGCAGCGTGCTGGCCTTGCCGATCAGGTCCGCGCAGCGCTCCATGGTGCCCTGGTAGCTGGTGCTGGATGCGGTGATGCGCGCCAGCCGCTCGATGAAGGTGGCCAGCATTTCCTTCATCTGCTCTTGCGCCTCCAGCGACCGCGCCTTGGCTTCGGTCTGCTTGAAGATCACGTCCTTGAGCCGGCGCTGCACATCGTCCAGCCGCCGCAGTGTCAGGGGCGGGGTCGAGGCACTCATCAGCGCCTCGGCCTGGCCCTGCAGCCAGCGGTCGTCCACGCTGAGCACGGCGATGTTCTCGAAGATCATGTGCAGCAGCTCGAGCAGGCTCGCGCGGATGGAGGCTTGTTCTTCGGTGGCGAACGACAGGCGGTAGCTGAAGTTGCCCAGCATGAGCTGCGCGGTGGTCACCAGGGGCGTGGGTTCGCGCAGAAAGGTGATGAGCTGCTGCGCCATGTCGATGACGCGGGGATCGTCGTCACCCAGGGCGGGCAGGGTGTTGTCGATGAGGCGGGCCAGGGCTTCGGCAAATTCGGCGGGCAGTTCGCCCAATGCGGTGGGCGCATCGGCCACCTCGATGGGTTTGGAGGCAGTGGCCGGGTGCAGACCCAGGTTGGCGTAACCCACCATCACGCTTTGCAGCGATGTCCAGTCCTTGGTGATGATGGCGCGTTCGAACTGGCCCAGCAGGCGTTTTTGCGCAGGTGTCTGGCCGGGCAGCACACGCTGGATGCTGCTCAGCGGTCCCTCGGGGAAAGGCTGCGGGCTGCGGATGCCCGCTATTTCATCGTAGATCGCGAGGTAGTTGTCTGGCGTGGGGGCCAGTCGGCGAGCGGCCAGTTGTTTGAGCGTCTCGCGCGCGATCTCGGAAGGTGGTCGGTCGGCCATGGGCGGGCACCAGTGTCAGGAGGCTGGAATGCACAAGTGTGACACAGGCAAGGCGCCGTGCGTGCTGGTACACCGGGCCACACGGGTATGCCAGCCAGGAACATGGGGAGGACCCCTTGCGAGATCTGCCCACACGTTCCAAAGGGGGCGGCTGGCCGTCAGTTCACCATGACCAGCTTGCCCATCACCCCGCGCGAGCCCATGTGGGCGTAGGCGGCGGGCAGCTCGGCCATGGGCATGGTGCGGTCGATCACGGGTTTGATCTTGCCCTGGGCATACCACTGTGCCAGCTCGCCCATCATGGCGGCGTTGGCCTTGGGTTCGCGCTTGGCGAAGTCGCCCCAGAACACGCCGACGATGGACGCGCCCTTGAGCAGCGCCAGATTGAACGGCAGGGCCGGGATGGGGCCGGACGCAAACCCGACCACCAGATAGCGGCCGCGCCAGGCGATGGAGCGGAACGCGGGCTCGGCAAAGTCGCCACCCACGGGGTCATAGATCACGTCGGGGCCCTTGCCGTCCGTGAGGGTCTTGATGGCCTCGCGCAGGTTGTCCTTGCTGTAGTTGATGGTCGCGTCGGCTCCGATGGAAGTGCACAGCGCGCACTTTTCGTCGCTGGATGCGGCAGCGATCACACGTGCGCCCATGGCCTTGGCGATCTGAATGGCGGCCGTGCCCACGCCCCCGGCAGCGCCCAGCACCAGCACGGTCTCGCCCGCCTTGAGCTGTGCGCGGTCCACCAGCGCATGGTGCGAC
The DNA here is from genome assembly GCF_056175785.1 of Acidovorax sp. LjRoot204. Classification (NCBI taxonomy): domain Bacteria; kingdom Pseudomonadati; phylum Pseudomonadota; class Betaproteobacteria; order Burkholderiales; family Comamonadaceae; genus Acidovorax; species Acidovorax sp. LjRoot204. The sequence goes on along the minus strand of NZ_JBGFFF010000239.1, from coordinate 1,552 downwards.
GTGGCGTAGATCATGATGAAAGCGGCTGCATCGACATGCGAAAAGCCGTCTGGCAACGGCATGCACAGGGCTGCGGGGGCAATGGTGTGGGTGCCAAAGCCGCCGGTGCCCGACAGGCAGGCCACGTTCTGGCCGACCTTGAGGTGCGTGACGCCTTCGCCTACGGCAGCCACCACGCCCGCGTATTCCGARCCGGGCACAAAGGGCAGTGGCGGCTTSATCTGGTACTTGTTCTGCACGATCAGCAGRTCGGGGAAGTTSAGGCTGGCGGCCYTGATCTCGATGAGCACCTCGCCCGCCTTGGGGGTGGGGGTGGGCAGCTCCGTCCAGGCAAGTGCCTCGACGCCGGTGGGGTTGGTGCAAAGCCAGGCATGCATGGGGAAGTCTCCTGTCGGTCGGTCTTGTCAATGATGGCCCGCATGATAGGTGGGGCGCTGGCGTGCCGGATGTCCCACGAGCGACGGGCTGCGGCGGCGGCTTCTCTGGCGCCCTCGGGCGCAGCAATGGCCTGCCCACCTACAATCCGTTGCAACCCCTACTCAGACCATGAAGATCCTGATTTCCAATGACGACGGCTTCCAGGCCCCCGGCATCGTCGCGCTGCATGATGCGCTCAAGACCCTCGACGGTGTTGAGGTGGAGGTCGTTGCGCCAGAACATAACAACAGTGCCAAGTCCAACGCGCTGACACTGCATTCACCGCTGTATGTGCACAAGGCGGCGAATGGTTTTCGCTATGTGAACGGCACCCCGGCAGACTGCGTGCACATCGCTCTGACTGGCTTGCTGGGCTACCGGCCCGACCTGGTGGTATCGGGCATCAACAATGGCGCCAACATGGGCGACGACACCATCTATTCCGGCACGGTGGGTGCTGCCATGGAGGGATATCTTTTTGGCGTTCCGGCCATCGCTTTTTCACAAGTGGACAAGGGCTGGGCCGAGCTGGAGGCTGCTGCGGCCAAGGCGCGTGAACTGGTGGCGCAGATGCGTGCGCAGCAACTGGTCAACGAAACCCCCTGGCTGCTCAATGTGAACATCCCCAACATGCCGCTGGAGGCCTTGCGCCCAGCCAAGCTGTGCCGCCTGGGGCGCCGCCATGCGGCGGAACGGGTCATCGTGCAGGAAAGCCCGCGGGGCGAAGCCATGTACTGGATCGGCGGTGCCGGTGCTGCCAAGGACGATGCAGAAGGCACGGRCTTTCATGCCACGGCCCAGGGCCATGTGTCCATCACGCCCCTCAAGGTGGACCTGACCGATCACGACAACCTCGGCTACTGGGCGCAGACCGCCGCCCGTTTGGCGGCGGGGGCGGCTGCCGCCCCCGGGGCGTGATGCAGCGCCGCCCGGGGTTTCCGGCCAGGCTGCCGGTGTCCGGTAACGCCGCCATGGGTAAGCCGGCGGTAGCGCCGTCTTCCCCCGCACAGCGGAAGCCGGCGGTGGCCGCGACACCTGCCGGAGTGGGGCTGGATTCGTCGGCCGTCCGGGCGCGGATGGTGCAAAAACTGGCGGCGGGCGGCATCACGTTGGCCCCCGTGCTGCAGGCCATGGG
>NZ_JBGFFF010000238.1:0-4892 GCF_056175785.1 Acidovorax sp. LjRoot204 | reverse complement strand
GCCCTTTTTGGGGCGCAGCGGCAGGCCGGGGCACAGCTGCGGGGCGTGGATGCCGCTGGCCAGCACAATGGCGCCTGCGCTGCGCTGGCTTCCGTCGCGCAGGGTGACGGTGTGGCCGTCGATCTGCATCGCTTCAGCCTGCTCCAACACAAGGCGTCCGTGGGCTGCGGCCTGGTCCAGCAGCCACTGGGCCGCGAGCGGGGCATAGACCACGCTGTCCCCCTGCACCTTGAGCGCACCCGCCAGACCGGGGCGCAGTGCGGGTTCTGCGCGGGACAGGGCGGCCGCGTCGAGCATGTCGCAGGCGATTCCGTGTGCTTGCAGGGTGCTGCGTTTGTCATGGGCCGCCTGCAGCTCTGCATCGTTGGCGGCCAGCCAGAGCGTGCCGCAGGGCGTGAACGCACAGCCCGCATCCATGTGGGGTGCCCAGGTGTGCCAGAGGTCCAGCGATGTCTGGCTCAGCGCCAGTTCTGCCGGGTTGTCATCCATCACCACCAGATGGCCCATGCCCGCCGCCGTGGCACCGCCGAGGCGCGCATCGATGACACGTACCGATAGCCCGGCCGACACCAGCGCATGGGCGCAGGCGGCGCCCACGATGCCAGCGCCAATCACAAGGACATCGGTGTGTTGCATGTGGCGCGGGTGCAGCAGGGTCGGGTTAAAGCCGGATGCCCCAGCCAAAGGGGTCCTTGTCTTCAATCAGCAAAGTAGCGTCGGCGCAAATGTGCGCGCGGCCCCGCAAGGTGGGGATGACCGTGCCATCGTCCTGCAGCGTGTAGCTGGCCTCGAACTGGCTGCCAATGATGCTGGCCTGGCGCCAGAGTGCGCCCGGTGCGAGCTTGCCGTCAGCCGCCAGGCAGGCCACCTTGGCGCTGGTACCCGTGCCGCAGGGCGAGCGGTCATAGGCCTTGCCGGGACACAGCACATAGTTACGGCTGTCGGCCTGGTCGTCTTCGGCAAACAGCTCGATGTGGTCTATCTCGCCGCCGTTGTCGCCCCGAATGCCCTGGTCTTTGAGGGCTTGCTGCACGGCGCAGCTGTAGGCCATCAACGCCTCCAGGTTGTCGCTGGCTACACGCTGGCCGTGGTCGGAGATCAGGAAGAACCAGTTGCCGCCCCAGGCCACATCGCCCACCACGCGGCCATGGCCGGGCACGTCCACCGCCAGCTGATGATGCAGCCGGTAGGCCGGCACGTTGCGCACGCTGACAGAGCCATCGGGGTGCAGGGTGGTGGTGACGGTGCCCACCGGGGTTTCGATGCGGTGCTCGCCAGGGGTGATGCGGCCCAGGTAGGCGAGCGACGCGATCAGCCCGATGGTGCCGTGTCCACACATGCCCAGGTAGCCGCTGTTGTTGAAGAAGATCACGCCCGCTGCGTTGGCGGGATCTTGCGGCGCGCAGAGCAGCGCCCCCACCACCACGTCGCTGCCACGCGGCTCCAGCACGGTGGCGGCCCGCCAGGCATCGTGGCGCTCRGCCAGCAGCGCRCGSCGCTCGGCCATGGTGCCGGYGCCCAKGTCGGGAAAACCGTCGATGACAAGCCGGGTGGGCTCGCCACCGGTGTGGGAGTCGATCACGTGGATGCGTTGCATGGTGCTCTGGTGGTGGTGAAGTACGGCGCTCAGTGTCTCAGGCGACAGACTGGTATTTTGTAGGGCGCGTGGCCAGGGCCTTGCGCACCACACTCTCGACAAATGCGCGTTCGTCGCCCACCAGGGGCAGGCGGGGGCGGCGCATGTGYTCGSTGCCCACACCCACCAGCGCATCGATGAGCTTGAGGTTCTGCACGAGCTTGTTAGACACATCCAGGTGCAGCATSGGCGTCATCCACTGGTAGAGCKKCAGCGCCTCGGCRAAKYKGCCYGCYTTCATCAGGTCGTACAGCGCCACSGTYTCGCGCGGGAAGGCGCAGCCCACGCCGGCCAGCAGGCCGTCGCATCCCAGGGCCAGGCCTTCGTAGGCCAGGTCGTCCACGCCCAGGAAGAGCTGGTATCGGTCACCCACGGTGTTGCGCAGGTCGGTGATGCGGCGGATGTCGCCGGTGCTTTCCTTGATGGCGGCGATCCACTCGCAGTCGGCCAGCTCCACCATGTGCTCGGGTTTCAGGTCCACGCGGTAGGCCACAGGGTTGTTGTAGACCATCAGGGGGCGCTGGGCGGCACCCGCCATGGCGCGCACATTGRSCATGGCYTCGCGSGCRTCGGCCACGTAGATCACCGAGGGCATSACCATGTAGCCGGCSACRCCGAGCTTGTTGSCSCCGTCGATGTAGCGCAGTGCCTCGCGGGTGCTGGTTTCGGACACGTTGGCGAGCACTGGTACGCGGCCGTCAGCGGCTTCGAGGGCGATCTTGGCAACCTGGAGCTTTTCCTCCAGTGTGAGGGTGCTGGCTTCGCCGAGAGAACCGCAGGTGACCAGCCCGTGGATGCCGTTGCGGATCTGGAAGTCGATGTGGCGSGCKGTGCCYTCGGCRTCGATGSAYTCGTCGGCGTGGAACTTGGTGGTGATGGCAGGGAAGATGCCTTGCCAGCGGGGTTGTGGGTTCACGAGGGGCTCCTTGGATCGGTGGGTGGGTTGCAGTTATTAATATATTAACAAGATATTTAAAGCGCGCAAGCGAATTTTTCAGCATTCGTTGGCGCATGGATCGGAGGCGTCTGTCCCCGCCCTGTCGCCCTCCCGCCACGGACCGCCAGACTGCAAACCTATAATGAAAGGTTGGTCCCCATAGGGGCAGCGACAGGCAGCGCGCAGGCGCGGGTCCTGCGGCCTGCCTGCTGCGTGCAACCACTCCACAACACCATGAGCACTCCCACTTTTTCTGTCGCTGACATCCGCAAGTCCTTCCTGGACTTCTTCGTCTCCAAGGGCCACACCGTGGTGCCGTCGAGCCCTCTGGTGCCTGGCAACGACCCCACGCTGATGTTCACCAACTCGGGCATGGTGCAGTTCAAGGACGTGTTCCTGGGCACCGATAAGCGCTCGTACAACCGGGCGGTGTCGGTTCAGGCCTGCCTGCGTGCGGGTGGCAAGCACAACGACCTGGARAACGTGGGCTACACCGCGCGCCACCACACCTTCTTYGARATGCTGGGCAACTGGWSSTTYGGCGACTACTTCAAGCGSGAATCGCTCAMSTGGGCCTKSGAGCTGCTGACCRAGGTCTACAAGCTGCCGCCAGAGCGCCTGCTGGCCACGGTCTACCASGAAGACGACGAGGCCTACGACATCTGGACCAAGGAMATCGGYYTGCCRCCCGAGCGCGTGRTSCGCATCGGCGACAACAAGGGCGGCCGCTACAAGTCCGACAACTTCTGGATGATGGCCGACACCGGCCCCTGCGGCCCCTGCAGCGAAATCTTCTATGACCACGGCCCGCACATTGCAGGCGGCCCTCCCGGCAGCCCCGATGAAGACGGCGACCGCTTCATCGAGATCTGGAACAACGTGTTCATGCAGTTCAACATGGACGAGACGGGTGCCGTGACCCCGCTGCCCGCACCCTGCGTAGACACCGGCATGGGCCTGGAGCGCCTTGCAGCCATCCTGCAGCACGTGCACAGCAACTACGAGATCGACCTGTTCGACGCGCTCATCAAGGCCGCCGGCCGCGAGACCGGCGTGACGGACCTCAACAACAAGAGCCTGCGTGTGATTGCCGACCACATCCGCGCAACCGCCTTCCTGGTGAGCGATGGTGTGATCCCCAGCAACGAAGGCCGTGGCTACGTGCAGCGCCGCATCGTGCGCCGTGCCATCCGCCACGGGTACAAGCTGGGCAAGAAGACCCCGTTCTTCCACAAGTTGGTGGCCGATCTGGTGCGCCTGATGGGTGACGCCTACCCCTCCCTGCGCGCGCAGGAGCAGCGCATCACCGAGGTGCTCAAGGTGGAAGAAGAGCGCTTCTTCGAAACGCTGGCCAACGGCATGGAAATTCTGGACGCGGCCCTAGACGGCGGCGCCAAGGTGCTGCCTGGCGACGTCGCGTTCAAGCTGCACGATACCTATGGCTTCCCGCTCGACCTGACCAACGACGTGTGCCGCGAACGCGACGTGGAAGTGGACGAGGCAGGCTTCAAGACCGCCATGGAAAAGCAGAAGGCCCAGGCCCGCGCTGCTGGCAAGTTCAAGATGGACAAGGCGCTGGAGTACACCGGTGACGCCAACCAGTTCACGGGCTACGAACACCTCGCAGAGACTGCAAAAATCGTAGCAATCTATGTAGACGGTACTAGCGCTGCAGCACTGAAAGCCGGCCAAAACGGCGTGGTGGTGCTGGACACGACCCCGTTCTACGCCGAAAGCGGCGGCCAGGTGGGTGACGAAGGTGTCATCACCAGCGGCTCGGCCCGTTTTGCGGTGGGCGATACGCTCAAGATCAAGGCCGATGTGTTTGGCCACCATGGCATGCTCGAAGAGGGCACACTGAACGTGGGTGACACGGTGCAGGCCCAGGTGAACACCGCCGTGCGCGCTGCCACCATGCGCAACCACTCGGTCACGCACATCATGCACAAGGCCTTGCGCGAAGTGCTGGGCAGCCATGTGCAGCAAAAGGGCAGCCTGGTCAATGCCGACCGCACGCGCTTCGACTTCACACACAACGGCGCCGTGACGGCGGCTGAAATCCGCGAGATCGAACGCCGTGTGAACGAAGAAATCCTGGCCAACCAGCCCACGCAAGCGCGCGTGATGGACATCGAGTCGGCCCAGAAGACCGGCGCCATGATGCTGTTTGGCGAGAAGTACGGCGAAACCGTGCGCGTGCTCGACATCGGCACCAGCCGCGAACTGTGTGGCGGCACACACGTGCAGCGCACGGGCGACATCGGCCTGTTCAAGGTGGTGGGCGAGGGTGGCGTGGCTGCTGGCATCCGCCGCATTGAG
>NZ_JBGFFF010000237.1:0-4911 GCF_056175785.1 Acidovorax sp. LjRoot204 | reverse complement strand
GCTCTGCATAGCCTTGCTCGTGGTAGGCCTTGCGCAGGCGCGTGAGCATGRCGTCATCCACCTGCGGGTAATGCTCGGGCAGGTACAGGCCACCATCGGGCGCCAGGCCCTCGAGGAGGATGTCGCAAAACTGCTTGCGGTCTGCATGGCCGCGGGTGCTGAGGTACTTCATGAGGGGTTCCCGTCGGTATCGGTGAATGGGGTGAACTGGCTAAATGCTGATGCCGTACACACGGATGTCAATGTAGAGACGCGAGGCGATCAGCAGGAAGAACCCGCCGATCAGGATGAGCCAGTGCAGTGCCCGGTCCTGGCGGTTGTCGGTGCGCTCCAGCAGCACAAAGTACAGCCACGCGGCCAGAAAGCTGCCCACACCGTTGAGCAGGGCCTGCGTGCGCGACATGGCCCCGAACAGGGCCAATGCGACCAGCAGGCCGAACCAGAACGCCAGATGCCAGCGCGGCAGATCGACATGCGCCATCTTGAGCAGCGCCGACAGCGTAAGGGCGGCAACCAGAGTGGGCATGGCGAGGCAGCATCATGGTGTGGCGTGGCCCATCATCAGTTGAGTTCTTCCTTGCGAATGCGCGTGATGGGTGCCAGCACGGTCGGCAGCGCCTGCATTTGTGCAATGACGGCATCCATCGTGCCTTCGCGGGTGTCGTGGGTCAGGATGATCAGGTCGGTCTGCGTCGAKCCCTCGCCGCCCACTTCGTCAGCYTCGCGCTGCAGCACSGCRTCGATGCTCACGCCGGCCTCGGCCAGCAGGCCSGTGACCTTGGCCAGCACGCCAGCCTGGTCGGCGACGCGCARGCGCAGGTAGTAGCTGGTGACCACTTCGCTCATCGGCAGCACGGGCAGCTGGTCCATGGCGCCCTGCAGCGTGTTGGCCTGGAAGGCCAGGTGCGGCACGCGGTGTTCAGGGTCGGCCGTGTGCAGGCGGGCGATATCTACCAGGTCGGCGATCACTGCACTGGCGGTGGGCTCACTGCCTGCGCCCTTGCCGTAGTACAGCGTGGTGCCSACGGCRTCGCCMTGCACCACCACSGCGTTCATCGCGCCTTCGACGTTGGCGATCAGGCGCTTGGAGGGTACGAGGCTCGGGTGCACGCGCAGCTCGATGCCCTTTTCGGCGCGCTTGGTGATGCCCAGCAGCTTGATGCGGTAGCCCAGTTGTTCTGCGTATTTGATGTCGGCGGCGGAGAGCTTGGTGATGCCTTCCACATAGGCCTTGTCGAACTGCACCGGGATGCCGAAAGCGATGGCGCTCATCAATGTCGCCTTGTGCGCGGCATCCACGCCTTCAATGTCGAAGGTGGGGTCGGCCTCGGCGTAGCCCAGGCGTTGCGCTTCTTTGAGCACCACGTCGAAGTCCAGGCCCTTGCTGCGCATCTCGGACAGGATGAAGTTGGTGGTGCCGTTGATGATGCCGGCGATCCACTGGATGCGGTTGGCCGTAAGGCCTTCGCGCAGCGCCTTGATGATGGGAATGCCACCGGCCACGGCGGCCTCGAAGGCCACCATCACACCCTTGGCCGATGCGGCCGCAAAAATCTCGGTGCCATGCACGGCCAGCAGCGCCTTGTTGGCGGTGACCACATGCTTGCCTGCGGCAATGGCTTCGAGCACCAGTGCACGTGCGATACCGTAGCCGCCGATCAACTCGATCACGATGTCGATGTCGGGGTTGGCGATGATGGCACGGGCGTCGTTGACGACCTGGATGCCGTCACCCACCACAGCCTTGGCGCGCGCTACGTCCAGGTCCGCCACCATGGTGATCTCGATGCCACGGCCAGCACGGCGGCTGATCTCGTCCTGGTTGCGCTGCAACACGTTGAACACGCCGCTGCCGACGGTGCCGATGCCCAGAAGGCCTACTTGGATGGGTTTCATAGCAATGGGAAGGGAAAGAAAAACAATGATTCGGGAGGGATGTAGAGGGCGCGGTGTCGAGCAGCAGATCCCTCAACGCGTGACATAGGTCGGCAACTGCCAGGCGCCACCCGCAAAGCCACGGCACATGCCGTCGCCGGACTCGCCGCGCAGCACAAAACCCTGGCCGTCGAACTGCCACTCACGCACCCACCAGCAGTCGCCAATGCCCCGGCCCTTCATCGCCGAATGCACCGTGCCCGAGGCCGGATCGAAATCGCCGTCCACGTCCTGCAACGGCTCTGGCTTGTAGGGCGGGCGGTCGTTGGCCACCCACAGCAAGCTGCTGAAGTTGTAAGCGCCCATGCCACAGGRCACGGACAGCAGCACCTTGCGCTCCGTGAGCCGGTAGACCTGCACATTGGCGGGGTTGAACGCATCGTCGCCGTTGCACTGGCCTTCGGTACTGGCGCGGCCCAGAGCAGCCACCAGCGGCTTGGCCAGTGCGGCATCCCCCYTGCGCGCAGGCATCGGGGTCACAGCCTTGATGACCGGAGCAGGCAAAGACGGCAGCACGGAAGCCTCTGGCTTCGTGCCCTTGCGCACCAAGGCGCCCGGTGTGCCCACCCGGCCCTGGGCCTCGTCCATCTTGAGCAGAACCGCGGTGACACCCGCCAGTGACAGCACCCAACGGTCCTTGCCAGCGGCCACGGTGGCCTCTTCGTTCTTGAGCAGCTCCTGCAGCAGGCGGGGCACCTGCGCTGCAGGCACGCTGGGGGTGTCGCCCTTGAGCCCTGGCAAAGACAGTGTGCCCACCTTGAGGTGCAGCGACGCTGGAGTGGCTTTCTCGGTGGACACCTGCAGGTCCACCAGCACCGGCGTGTCAGGTCCCGCCTCGCGGGTCAGGCGCATGGAGACCGGCTCCGACTCGCCACTCTCCGACTGGTAACCCACGGCCCTGCAAGTGCGGGTGTTGTCGCATTGCAAGGCCCAGTCCTTGTGCTGGAAGCTCACGGGCTCTTTGCCCTTGTCGGCAGCCTGCACAGCAGCGCCGTGCAAGCCCGCCGCCACCAGCACACAGGCGGCAACATGCCGGGCTAGGTCAAGAGCGGAGGGTCTGTGCATGGAGCGTATCGCCTTGTCTTCTGGGCAACGCGACGGATCAGGCCGAAACGGCTGCCGCAGCGGTCTGCTTGCGCTTTCGGTATTGCTCCAGGAAGCGCGCCACGCGCCCAATGGCATCGCGCAGGTCGTCYTCRTGGGGCAGGAACACGATGCGGAARTGGTCCGGAGCAGGCCAGTTGAAACCCGTGCCCTGCACCAGCATGACCTTCGTCTCCTGCAGCAACTCCAGGAAGAACTGCTGGTCGTCCTCGATGGGATACACCGCCGGGTCGAGGCGCGGAAACATGTACAGCGCGGCCTGAGGTTTCACACAGGTCACGCCCGGGATGGCCGTGATCAGTTCATACGCCAGATCACGCTGCTTGCGCAGGCGGCCGCCCTCACAGACCAGTTCGTTGATGCTCTGGTAACCACCCAGCGCCGTCTGCACGGCCCATTGGCCAGGAACGTTGGCACAAAGKCGCATGTTCGAGAGCATGTTCAGGCCCTCGATGTAGTCCTKAGCGGGCKYCTTGTCGCCCGARACCACCAKCCAGCCAGCRCGGTAACCGCAAGACCGGTAGCTTTTGGACAGCGAGTTGAAGGTGAGCGTGAGCACATCCTCGCTCAGCGAGCCGATGGCCGTGTGCTTGGCGCCGTCGTACAACACCTTGTCGTACACCTCGTCCGCAAAGATCACCAGGCCGTGTTCGCGGGCGATGGCCACGATGCCCTTGAGCAACTCGACCGAGTACAGCGCACCCGTGGGGTTGTTGGGGTTGATGACCACGATGCCTTTGGTACGCGGCGTGATCTTGGCGCGGATGTCSTCCAGGTCGGGCATCCAGCCRTTGGCYTCRTCGCASAGGTAGTGCACCGGCGTGCCGCCCGACAGGCTGGCCGCAGCGGTCCACAGCGGGTAATCCGGCGATGGCAGCAACAACTCATCGCCCGTGTCCAGCAACGCGTTGGTGGCCATRRCGATCAGYTCGCTSGCGCCGTTGCCCAGGTAGATGTCATCCAGCGCCACGCCCTTGATGCCCTGCTTCTGGGTCTCGTGCATCACGGCCTTGCGGGCGGCGAAGATGCCTTTGCTGTCCGAGTAGCCCGCCGAGTTGGGCAGGTTGCGGATCATGTCCTGCTGGATTTCTTCGGGGGCATCAAAGCCAAACACCGCCAGATTGCCGATGTTGAGCTTGATGATCTTGTGCCCATCCTCCTCCATCTGCTTGGCCGCGTCCATGATCGGGCCCCGGATGTCGTAGCAAACATTGGCGAGCTTGGCGGATTTTTGGACGGTTTTCATGCGCTGACAGTAGTGCGGTGGGGTCAGGAGGCCGCCGGAGCCGGCGCCCTCAGGCGAAACCTATAATTTGACCACAGAACCGTTGCCATCCCCTGGCGCCGGGCGCCGCTGCCACACCCCGCAGCACCTGAGGCCCACCACTTCCTGCCATGAAATTCCAGCCCGACCGCTCCAACGCTCAGACCATCAGCGGCTACGGCCCCGGCTGGATCGGCATCGACGCCGACAAGATCACCCACAGCGTCATCATCGGGTCGGCAGGCCTGCGCCAGCCCTGGCCCTGCTCCCGCTTTGAGGATCTGACCCCGGAGCATTTCGCCCAGTTGGCCGGACTGGAAACCGAACTGGTCATTTTTGGCAGCGGGCTGCGCAATCGTTTTCCCCCGCCCGCATTGCTGGCTCCCCTGATAGCGCGGCGACTCGGGCTGGAGACCATGGACACCCASGCMRCATGCCGCACCTACAACATCCTGGCGAGCGAAGGACGCAACGTGGTCGCAGCCCTGATTCTGGAAGTCTGAACGCGCGCTCACGGCCTGCCTCAAAGTCGGGCGCACCGGGAATGCCACTTATGCACGGCCGTGCCAAAGTGCCCGCCACCCCACGTAGGACACACTGTCTTACAT
>NZ_JBGFFF010000236.1:0-4923 GCF_056175785.1 Acidovorax sp. LjRoot204 | reverse complement strand
GCGGGCACCTCCGGCACACAGTCCAGCATCGCCAACGGCTGGCCTGGCGTGTGGTTGCGCCCCAGCCAGAGCTGCCGGTCTGTCTGGCAACGCAGGCCCAGCACATGACCTTGGGTATCTGCCACAAAGTGCGCAGCCTGCAGGGTGGTCTCGGTCTGCAGGCGGGGGGTGCGCACAAACCGCAGGGCCTGCTGTGCAGGCAGCCAATCGGCGGCAATAAAAAGGTTGGAGAACGCGGGGTGCGCCTCGTCGGCCGCGTGGGTGGCCAGGGTGATGTCCAAGGCCGAGATCAGCTCCAGCTCGATCACCGCGTCGCCCAGGTTGCTCACCACCACCTTGCGCAGTTCGATGTCGTCTTCCGGGCTCACCCACACCGTGGTGTGCACGCGCAACCCCGGCCACAGTGCATCAAAACACACGCGGTCGGTGTGGAAGATGCTGCCGTACACCGCTCGCGCGTCGGGAGCGGGGTGGCTGGTGACGGACACGGGCACGCTGGAGCCCAACTGCCGCACATACAGAAAACTGCCGTGCGCATCGCGCAGCGCATCGTCGCGCCAGCGGGTGATGCCCGTCTGGTGCCAGCGGCTCCACCCTGCCCCATTGGCGCGCAGGGTGACGCTGTAGCGCCCGTTGCCCAGCAGGTGTGTCGGCTCCAGCGCGTGGGCACCCGGGGTGACAGAGCGCACATGGTCCGGCGTTTTTTGCTGGCGCGCATGCAGCGGCAGACGCGGCGGTGTCGCCTGCAAGGTGGGGAGCTCGCGCGGGGCGCGCTCCTGCAGCAACGGCAGCACGGCCTCAATGCGGGCATGCGCCGTGCCCCAGCGCTGGGCCACGCCGCTGAGCAGCACATTGGCCAGCGCCACGATGGTCATGCCCTGGTGGTGGGCCATGTAGGTGCTGACCAGGGTAAACCGCTCGCCGTGGGTCTGCCGTTCGGGCGTGAAGTCCAATGCCTCGTAGAAGCCGTAGCGCCCACGCGCCGACAGCGCTTCCAGGGTGCGGAAGTTGGCGCAGGCTGCTCGGGCATCCACCTGCGTGGCCAGCGCCGTGGCATAGGGCGCAATCACCATCTCGCCCACCGGCGTGCGGCGCAAGGCCAGGCGCGGCACACCCTGCGGCGCGTACTGGTACGCCAGGGTGTGGTCGCGCCCAGCATAGGCGCATTCAGAGATGCCCCAGGGCATATCTTTGCCCAGCCCCTGCACCAGCGCCACCTGCTCGCGCAGGGCCGACCGCCCTGCCTCGCCCAGGGCGCTGTGATACGGCTCAGCCATGACCAGCGTGGGCATCAGGTACTCGAACATCGAGCCCGACCACGAGCGCAGCACCGCATGGTGGCCGCTCGCGAAAAACGGCCGCCCCAGGGCCGCCCAGTGTTTCACCAGCAGGTCGCCCTTGGCCACAGCCAGGAGGCTGGTGGTGCGCGACTCGGACGCGAGCAGGTCATAAAACGAGGTGTCCAACTGCTGCTCGTCCACCCGGTAGCCAATGTGCAGCAGGTGCCGCCGGGGGTGGTACAGAAACCGGAAGTCGGCCTGCCAGGCCAGGGCGTCCAGCCCCTCGGCCAGGGCCATGAGGCGGCGCGTGGTCTCGGGTGCGCCGCCGTGGTGTGCTGCTTGCTGGTCACGGTCCACCGACTGCAGTGTGGCCAGGTGGTCGGCCAGCAGCCACAGCAGTTCGTCCTGTTCGGTGGGCGGGCTGTGCACGATGGCCGGGTGGCGTGGCTGGGCCATGCTGCGCAGTTCGTCCTGCGCCTGCGCCAGCAGCGCGCGAAACGCCGTGGCCTCGGGCAGATGCGCTGCGTCTGGCGGGCGCACGCCAAGCAGGCGGCTCAGCGCAGAGGGGTGGTGCAACCCGCGCATGCCGGGGTGGTGGATGCCCAGCCGGGGCTGCAGCCGCGCCAGCGATGCGCGAATGGCCTGCTCGCCCGCCTGCGGCGACAGCGGCTGCGCCGCCAGCGCATGGCAGGCCTGCGCCACGGCCACCAGTTGGGCGCAGAGGTTGCCGCTGTCCACCGTGGACACATAACGCGGGTGCAGAGGCTGCAGGGTTTCGGTGTCGTACCAGTTCAGGAAGTGGCCCCGGTGCCGTTCCATCACTTGCAGGGTCGCGAGGGTGGCTTCGAGCCTGTCGAGCAGCTCCAGCGTGCCGATCCAGCCGAACTGGCGCGCGCAACTTGCGCTCAGCAGGTACAGCCCGATGTTGGTGGGCGAGGTACGGTGCGCCACCATTTCATACGGGGCGGTCTGGAGGTTGTCGGGCGGCAGGTGGTGGTTGTGGGCATCCACACAGCGCTCGAACAATCGCCAGGTGTCGCGCGCCACGCCGTGCAACAGGTCCTGGTCTTGTGCCGACAGTGTTGGGTTGCCCAGGCCAGACGGAACGCGGTTGGCCAGCCACACCAGCAGCGGCGACAGCGCCCACAGCGCCAGCAGCGGTCCCGCCAAAGTCCAAGGTGCCAAGGTTCCACCGGCCCACAGCGCCACGCCACAGCCCAGCGCCAGCAACGGTGCCGCCTTGTGTCTGCGCAGCGTTGCCGCCAGGCCTGTGATCAAGGTGTTCTGCGCAGCCTCGGCCGTGGTCCACTCCAGCAGGTGCCAGCGGCTCACGGCCTGCCGGTGGACGGTGCGCACCACGGCATCGCCCAGCAGCAGCGCTTGCTGCGGCAGCAGGGCCAGGTGCCACACACCACTGGCCAGGGCGCGCAACAGGTCGCCCGAGGCTTCGTGCACAAAGCGCATGCCGACCAGCCCAAAACGCCTGGGCACCCAGCCCGCCAGCGCCCCCATCAAGGGCGCAGCCACATAGGCCGCCACCACCAGCGCGAGCGTGCTGGCCAAAGGCAGGCCCAGTCCCGCCAGGGCCAACACCACCAGCACTAGCGATGCGGGTGCCACGAGCGAGCGGCGCAGGTTGTCCAGCAGCTTCCAGCGGTTGATGGGCGAAAGGCCCCAGCGCTGGGCATGGACCAGAAAGGGCCACAGCTGCCAGTCGCCCCGCGTCCAGCGGTGCAGGCGGGCGGCGGCGGTATCGCTGTGTTCGGGCTCCGCCTCCACCAGCGTCACATCGCTCACCACGGCGCAGCGTGCCAGCGCACCTTCGAGCAGGTCGTGGCTCAGCACCTGGTCGGCTGGCAGGCGCCCGCCCAGCACGGCGTGCACGGTGGCCACATGCAGCAGGCCCTTGCCGGTGAAGCTGCCTTCGGCAAAAAAATCCTGGTACACGTCGGAGGTCATGGCGCTGTACGGGTCCAGCCCCTGCTGGCCCGAAAACAGCCACTGCCACAACGAGGTGGCGACAAAAGTGGGCAGTGGCGCCAGCACCCGGGGCTGCAGGATGCCGTAGCCCTGAACCACGCGCTGGCCTGTGGCATCCAGCCGAGGTTGATTCTCGGGGTGCTCGGCCACGCCCACCAGGCTGCGCAGGCGGCCCGGGGGCAGCTGCGTATCGCTGTCCAGCGTGAGCACATAACGGGTCTGCGGTGCCAGGTGCGAGAGTTCGTCCAGGTCCAGAAAGGCGCCCTGCCCCCTGGTGGCGAGTGCGGCCACCAGCTGTTCGAGCTTGCCGCGCTTGCGCTCCCAGCCGATCCACTGCTGCTGCGTGGGGCTGTAGGTGCGCGCGCGGTGCAGCAGCACAAAACGCGGGGCACTGCCTGGAGTGACGGGGTGCTGATGATTCAGGGCCTGCATCTGGCTCTGGGCATGGGCCAGCAGCGGGCCGTCTTCGGGCAGGTCTTGCACATCGGCATCCACACCGTCGGTCAGCAGCGCAAATTGCGCACAGGGCTCGGGGTTGGCCAGGTAATGCAGGTGCAGGCGGTGCACCAGCCGGTCGATGGTGCCGGTGCTGCTGAGCAGGGCCGGGATCGCCACCAAAACGCGTGCCGATGCCGGAATGCCCGCTGGCAGCAGGTAGCGGGGCATGTAGGTGGGCCGGACGGATTCGCCAATGAGCCGGTTCACCACGGCCACCACGATCTCGGACACGGGCAGCAGCAACAAGACGGCGAGCAGCGCCAAGCCCGCAAGATGGGCTGCGCTGGTATCGGGCCCCGCCTGCACACCCCACAGGGGCGCCATCAGCCAGGCCAGCAGACCGAGCGAGCCCAGCAGCAAGGCGCCCAGGTACAACGGCACGCGCGACAGACCCACCGCAGAACGCCACAGGGCCAACGCATCGGCGGTATGTCGGCGCACGCCCAGGGCATGCTCCAGCTGGCCGCGCCCGGCGCCTTGCAGCCAATAGCCTGCCAACGCCTGTTCAGCCCCAGTCTCATCCTGAGGCTCACGGTCTGCGCCCGACATCAGCAACAGCAGCGTCCGCGCCACCGCGGCCTCGCCCTGCCCGCTGCGGGCCGAAAGGTTTTCAATGCCATGCAAGGTGGTGTTGCGGGTGGACTCGTCTTCGGCCGCAAACACGGGCGACTGCAGCATGGCGCGCAGCACCAGGCTGGTCTGGCTGATGATGTCGGACCAGTCGGCAGCGCCCACCCGCCGCAGTGCGGTAACGGCATTGCCCATGCTCAGCTGGTCGGCCGCCTGGTTAATCTGTTGCTGGGCCTGCAACGCCACCAGGTCGGGCACCGCGGACAACAACCACTGCTGCACGGGCGATGGCGTGCCTGCAGCGGCATGCCCGCCCACCACGCCGCGCCCCATCATCGACTGCGCCAGGTGGGCGAGAAACACCGGGGCCACGCCGCGCCGCTCCATGGCGGCGCAGGCAGCATCCAGTGTCAGCCCGTTCAGGTCCTGGCTGCGCGCGGCGCACAGGCTGGCCAGCTCCTGCGCGGCCTTATGGCTGGCCAGGCGCTCGGCCAGGCGGCGCAGGTTTTCGAKSAGCACCACRCGCAKCGTGGTGGGCARCGCCCACAGCTCGCCCTGGCTCAGCTCACGGGTCTCCTGGTAAGCGTTCAGGTAC
>NZ_JBGFFF010000235.1:0-4999 GCF_056175785.1 Acidovorax sp. LjRoot204 | reverse complement strand
CACACAGGATCCCTGGGTTCCCAACGAGCTGTCTTTGTGCGGTAAAAGCGTGCATATTCCACGCTTTGGGCCCTGCAGGTGGTCGTCCAGGTGGTCTGCCCGGCGCAATGTCCCGTATCGTCCGCGCTTTCCATTTGCCTGCGGTTCATCGCAGGCCTTTGCACACTGCCGGGAGGGCACCATGAACCTGATTGAACGCGCCAAAAGCATCCTTCTGCAACCCAAGGAGGCCTGGGCCACCATCGATGCGGAGGCCACCGACACCGCCACCCTGTTCACCCGCTACGCCATGATCCTGGCCGCCATTCCGGCGGTCTGCGGTTTCATCGGCATGTCGCTGATCGGTTTTGGCGGTTTTGGGGTCACCATCCGCGTGCCTTTTGTCTCCGGGCTGGTGAACATGGTCGTGTCATACGGGTTGAGCCTGGCGGGCTTGCTGGTGCTCGGTTTCATCATCGATGCGCTGGCGCCCACCTTCGGCGGGCAAAAGAACGCGATCCAGGCACAGAAGGTGGCGGTGTACGCCAGCACGGCCGCCCTGCTGGGCGGTGTGTTCAGCCTGCTGCCGTCGCTGGCCATGCTGGGCCTGCTGGCGGCGGTGTATTCCATCTACCTGCTCTACACCGGCCTGCCTGTGCTCATGCGCAGTGCGCCCGAAAAGTCGGTGGGCTACACGGTGGTGGTCATCATTGCTGCCATCGTGATGGGGGTGGTCATCGGTGCCGTCAGTGCGCTGTTCATGCCGCGCAGCGGTGCGCTGTTTGGCGGTGCCGATGCCCCTGCCATCACCATGAACACGCCCGGTGGCAAGGTGTCCATCGACACCGCCGGCCTGGAAGCTGCCGGCAAGAAGATGGAAGAAGCCGCCCGCAAGATGGAAGAGGCCCAGAAGAGCCAGGATCCGGCCGCCATCGCAGCCGCCACGGGCGATGCCGCCAAGGCCGCTGCGGGTGTGCTGGGTGGGGGTCAGGCCATTGCGGCCCAGTCGCTCAAGGCGGCCCTGCCCGAGAAGCTGGCGGGCCTGCCCCGCACGGGTTTTGATGTGCAGGACGGTGCAGCCCTGGGCTTGCCCACCAGCCAGGCCAGCGCGCAATACGGCAACGACGACAAGCAGCTGCGCCTGGAGATCGTGGACGTGGGCGGCCTGGGCCAGATGGCGGTGATGGCCATGGGCATGGCGCAGGGCGAGAAAGAAGACCAGACCAGCGCCGAAAAGACCTGGCAAGAGGGTGGCCGCACCCTGCACCAGCGCTACGACAAGGATGGCAGCCACGCAGAGTTCAAGACCATCCTGAAGAACGGCCTTGTGGTCAGCATCGAGGGCGACAAGATCGGTGTGAAAGAGCTGCGAGGCCTGATGTCGCAGGTGGACCTGAACGGGCTGGAGGGCCTGCAGCGCAAGGGCAAGTCCTGAGCTGAAGGGTGGTTGCTATTGATTCAATAGCTATTCAGGCATGTTCGACTAGCGCATCCGGCCGATTTTGATTCCATCACCGCCTCAGCCACGCGGAAACGTCACCACATGGTCGACCTGGGCGCGGATGCCGATCCACTCGCCCAGCGCGTGGTCGTGGTGGCTGGGCACATGGGCCAGCACCGTGTGGCCACTGGCCAGGCGCAGGGTGTACAGAAACTCCGACCCCCGGAACGACTTGCGCACGATTTGCGCCTGCACGGGCGCGTGGTCGTCGTGCACGATGTCGTCGGCGCGCAGCAGCACATCACATTCACCCGCAGGGTAGCTGCTGGGCAGGGGGCACTCATCCAGGTCGGTCAGGTCGCCCAAGGGTGTTTGGGCCACCACGTTGTTGCCGCGCTGCACCAGCGTGGCGGGGGCAAACACGCCGTGGCCGATGAAGTCGGCCACAAACCGCGTGGCGGGGCGGTGGTACAGGGTGTAGGCATCGTCCCACTGGTGCAGGTGGCCTTCGTTCATCACGCCAATCACATCGCCGATGGCAAACGCCTCGAACTGGTCGTGCGTCACAAACAGCGCCGTGGCGCCTGCGGCCTTGAGAATGCCGCGCACCTCGTGTGCCAGGCGCTCGCGCAGGTCCACGTCGAGGTTGGAAAACGGCTCGTCCAGCAGCATGAGCTGTGGGCGCGGCGCCAGCGCACGCGCCAGCGCCACACGCTGCTGCTGGCCGCCAGAGAGTTCGTGCGGGTAGCGGTGCTCGCTGCCCGTCAGGCCCACCAGCTGCAGCACCTCAGCCACCCGCGCGGCCTGCTCGGCCTTGGGCAACTGGTGGATGCCAAACGCCACATTGCGGCCCACCGACAGGTGCGGGAACAGCGCATAGTCCTGGAACACCATGCCGATGCGCCGCAGCTCGGGTGGCACGCTCAGGCGGGCGCTGCTGACCACGCTTTTGGTGAGGCGGATCTCGCCTCCCGTCACGGGCTCCAGCCCGGCCACGGCGCGCAGCAGGGTGGTCTTGCCGCAGCCGGAGGGGCCGATCAGCACGCCGATGTCACCCGCTTTCAGGCTGAGCGTGACGCCTTGCACGGCGGCCTGTGCGCGGCCTGCGTAGTGCACTTCGAGTTGGGAGACCTCAAGAAACATATCTGTGCATTTTAGGCGGGGTGGAGTGAATGCTTAAAATTCGCATTTGCATTCCTGGGTGCTGCGGTGCCCATGCCTTTCGGCAGGTGTGCGCTTTCTTTCCTCTGCCGAGCCCATCGCCTTGCGCCGCACGCCGTCTTCTGTCTTTCGCAGCATCCCGCTGATCCTGTTTGCAGGCTTTCTGGCCTTGCCGGTGCTGGCGGTGCTGGCGTCGTGGCTGCCGTTCTCGCCCACCGGGCAGGGCGATGCGCAGACGGGCGCCATCCTGCGCGAAATGGCAGCCACGGTGCTGCCCGGCTATGTGTGGACCACGCTGTGGCTGAGCGTGCTGGTAGCGTTGGGCGCGGCCGTGGTGGGCACGCTGGCGGCTGCGGCAGTCACGCTGTTCGACTTTCCGGGCCGCCGCACCTTTGAATGGCTGCTGCTGTTGCCGCTGGCGATGCCGGCCTACGTGACGGCCTACGCCTACACCGACTTTCTGCAGTTCAGCGGCCCGCTGCAGGTGGGTCTGCGCAACACCTTCGGCCTGGAAGGCCGCCTGCTGCCCGAGGTGCGCAGCCTGGGCGGCGCGGTGTGGGTGTTCATCTTCTCGCTCTACCCCTACGTGTACCTGCTGGCGCGTACGGCGCTGGGTGAGCGTGCTGCTCACCTCATGGAGGCCGCACGCCTGCTGGGCGCACCGCTGCCGCGCCGCATCCGCGCCGTGGCCTTGCCGCTGGCCCGCCCGGCCGTGGCRGCTGGCGTGGCGCTGGTGCTGATGGAAACCCTGGCCGACTTTGGCGTGGCCAGCTACTTCGGCATCCAGACCTTCACCACGGGCATCTACAAAGCCTGGCTGTCCATGGACAACCGCCTGGCCGCCGCGCAGCTGGCCACCATGCTGCTGGTGGTGGTGATGGCGCTGCTGCACCTGGAGCACCGCGCGCAAAAGCGCATGCGTTTTGCCACCGGCGGCGGGCGCGCTGGCTCGGCCGAGGCGCAGCCGCTGCGGCTGCATGGTGCGCGCCGATGGGCCGCCTGGGTGGTCTGTGCGGTGCCGGTGGTCATGGGTTTTGTCGCCCCGGTGGTCTTCATGCTGCGGCCGCTGGCGGCCGACTGGTCGGTGCTGCCGTGGGAGCGGTTCATGGAATGGGCCTGGCACAGCGTGCGCTTGGGATGCATCACTGCGGCGTTGGCCGTCGCCATCGCGCTCGCCCTGGCTTTTGCGGTGCGCCGCCAGCCCGACGCCATCACGCGTGGCGTGGTGCAGCTGGCCAGCGTGGGTTATGCCGTGCCGGGCGCCGTCATCGTCGTGGGGCTGTTGTTGCCCGTGGGCTGGCTGCAGGCGGCCATGCCGCAGTGGGGCGTGGGCGCGCTGGTCACGGCCACGGCCTTTGGCATTGTGTGGGCCTACTTGGTGCGGTTTTGTGCAGTCGCCCTGCAATCCATGCAGAGCGGCTACGCGCGGATTCCGCCCAGCCTGGACGACTCTGCCCGCATGCTGGGCATGGGCAGCGCAGGCCTGCTGGCACGCGTGCACTGGCCGCTGCTCAAGCGCTCTACCGCCGCCGCAGCGCTGCTGGTGTTTGTGGACGTGATGAAGGAGCTGCCCGCCACCATGGTGCTGCGCCCCTTCAACAGCGACACCCTGGCCGTGGTGGCCTATCAGCTGGCCCGCGACGAGCGCCTGGGCGAGGCGGCCTTGCCGTCGCTGGCGTTGGTGGCGGTGGGGCTGGTGCCGGTGATTTTGCTCAGCCGCACATTGCGCAGCCGGGCGTAGTGCCAGACTGCAAAGCCACCGAGGCAGAGGGAGGCGGGGGGGCCGATGGTGAACGGTCTCGCCACTTCTTCGACAGATCGCCAAGATCCAAGGCGCCGCTGTCGTTGGTCGGACGTCATTGCACGGGGTAGAGCGTTCCTGTGTAACGGTCACCACGCGAGTCACGAGACGGGCGCACGATCAATGTGCGGTAAGACTTGTAGTTGCCGTCTTTCAGCTCATCGCCAACCCACACAATCCATTCTTTCTGCAGGCGTTCACTACCCGCTTCGGTGGCCGGGCGGCTCACCACCCCGACGATCTTGAGGCTGAAAAATTGCGTGTCCGTTTCGATCTCCACGGTGTCTCGGTTCATGGTCACTTTGCCCAAACCCAAGAGAGTCTTGGGCGTGTGGGTTGGACCGTCTGCACGGTTGCGCAGTGAGGACGGGAAGGTGCGCAGGTCCAAGCGTTCATAAAGCGCTTTGACCGCGTTGGCAGGCAGGGCGGCTTGGGTCACGATAAAAGGCTGGGTGCCGACCATTCGCAATGCGTCACACACCAGGTATTCGCTGCGAATTTCCGCACTGCGTGTGGATTCGTCCGGAGCACTGGTAGACAAAAGATTGGAATACTGCGCGCAGTTGTTTGCCACGCCCCCGTTGTCAAATGGCAAAGCCGTCCTGGGTACAGAAAGC
>NZ_JBGFFF010000234.1:0-5021 GCF_056175785.1 Acidovorax sp. LjRoot204 | reverse complement strand
GGTTGATGTTGATGAAACCGACCGTGGCGTCCATCAAGAAGTTGATCTTGTCGAACAGGAACGCCGTGTGGTTGTCCAGCGACTCGATGTCGCGCAGGATCTGGCGGGCTTCCTCGAACTGCTCGGMGTTGAGCATCTTGGAGCGCATCATGAAGCTCACGGCGCGGCGCGTGTCCATCACGTTGCGGCGGATACGACCGTTCAAGTCTTCCTGGCGGGCGATGGCGGCCAGCACCTCGCCAGCGCGGGTGTCGGTCACGTCGCCCGCCAGCACCTGTTTGCTCACGGCCTCCAGCTCGTCGTAGATGTTCTCCAGCGTGTCGGCCGAGTATTCGGCGTCGGCGTCGAACAGCTTGAGCAGCACTTCCTTGGCGTCTTCRATCAGCCCSGGCGCGCGGCGCGCRCGCATGCGCAGCAGSCGGAACACSGGCACGTCTTCRTCGTGGATGGAAAAYAGCACGCCSCGGCTCTTGAGGTTGGTGTTGTGCTGGTTYAGGATGAAGGCCACGCGCACCGARCGGGGGTCTTCGTCGTCATCGATCAAGAAGTCGCTGCGGATGTGCAGCTCGCCGTTGTCTTCCTCGTAGAAGCGGGCGGATTCCTCGATGTCCTCGTCCATCGCATCCTCGGGGATGGACAGGCCGTAGTGCTGCTTGATCCAGCGCTTCTCTTCGAGCGTCGGGGCTTCCAGGTCSACCCAGATCGGCTGGAACTTGGWMAGCTCYTCSAGSGMCTCGATYTCTTCCTGGAMMAGSCGGCCRTTGGCGAGCGTAAAGATRTTGAGCATGGGCTCACTCCCTTGTTTTTTGGCGTCTGCGGTGTAGGGGTAGGGGTGCTTTCAACCCCACAGCAGTCAAATGCGCCGGGAGCTGAAAGCTACCAACTCGGGTAGGTTTCCAAGGAGCTGTCTCCGTAAAAATTAGGCAAGCGGCGGATTATGGCACCGGGCGATGATCTCGCCGGTCCGGAGGGAGCACGGAAGGGGGCTGGGGTCCTGCCAACAGGCTCTCAGCCCTCGGCCTCGGCCTCGGCGCTGCGCACCATGGCCAGGGCCCGGCACAGGTCGGCCCAGGCGGCGGCCTTGTTGTCTTGCGAGCGCAGCAAAAAGGCGGGGTCGTAGGTCACCACGGCTGGGCACCCGGCCAGCACATGCGGACCTGCGCGCAGGCGGCCCAGGGGCTCGGTGCGACCCAGTGCCGCGCGTGCCGCCACATGGCCCAGCACCAGCACCATGGCGGGCTGCAGGTGGGCCACGGTGTCGGCAAGGGTGGCCGGGATATCGGCGCTGGCTTCCGTGCCAGGCGCAGACCGCTCCAGCGCGGCCAGGAACACGCGCGGGTGCCGGTGCAATTGCATGGCCCGCAGCATGTTGTCGAGCAAGCGGCCCGCATCGCCACCCAGGGGCTCGGCGGGGGTCAAGCTCTCGGCCACGATGAGCCAGCCCCGGCCCAACCCGGCGGGCGTTTGCGCCGGGTCGGCGGTGGGGTAGAGCGCCTGGGATGGGTGCAGCCGCAGGGCGGGCGCGGCCGCGCCTGTGGAGGCAGGTGCAGGAGTCGGAGCCGGCGGTTCGCTGCGGCTGGTGGTGTGGGCCGGCGGCGCTTGGGGGCGCTCGGCGAGCGCAGGGGACGGTGTCTGTGGTTGTGCGCGCGGCGGCGCCATGGCAGGTGCTGCCACGGCCGCAGGAGCTGCTGAGGCGGTTGCCGGGGGCTGGGCGATGGCCTCCTGGGCGGGGGATGGCCCCCACACGGTGACGCCCATTTCTTGCAGCATGGCGCGCTGGCGCGCATCGAGGTGGAGGCTCATACGGAAAGAAAACAGGCCATCGGTGGTTCAGCAGGTACGGGGTGCGGTGCGGGGTCAGAGCGCCAGGCTCATGACCACGGCATCTTCGCGCTGTCCGTGTCCTGCGGGGTAGTAACGCTTGCGGTCGCCCACGCGGCGGAATCCATGGGTCTGGTAGATCTGCTGGGCGCGCAGGTTGCTCGCCCGCACCTCCAGCCACAGCCATTGTGCACCGCGCCCGCGTGACCACAAGGCCAGGGCGTCCAGCAGCACGCGGGCCCAGCCCTGGCGCTGGTATTCGGGGGTGACGGTGATGTTGAGCAGGTGCACCTCATCCACCCCCATCATGGCCACAAAGTAGCCCAGCAGATGGTCGTCCGCCATCAGGAGCTGCGTCTCGTAGCCAGACGCCATGGCGTCGGTGAAGTTGCCACGGGTCCAAGGGTGCGAATAGGCGCGCTGCTCCACGGCCAGCACGGCATCGAGCCGTGCCAGGGTCAGGGCCTCAAAGCGCGCCTCGGGGCGGTTTTGGCTGGCATCGGACGGCGATGTGGAGGAGGTAGGCAGTGCGCTCATGCTGGATTCGTTCACCCTTTTTTCAGGGCGTCACAGCCGACTGGGCGGCGCGCAGTGCGGCGCGTTCAGCGGTGGTTTGCGCCACTTTATCGCGGATATAGCGCGGCAGGGCGTCACCAGCGGCCACGGCATGGCCCGCTGCAATCAGCGCGGGCGCCAGGCGCAGCAGGGCCGTGGCGGTGGGCAAAGCAGTGATGTGCGTGGCGGTCGGTGCCAGCCGGTCGCCATAGGTTGCGCGGGCATTGCCGGCTACCGTCCAGCCATCTGGCGGCTGCACCGACTCGGGCGCCCCCAGGCCAAAGTCTTCGTCTGCGCGCCAGCGGGCTTCGGCGGGCAACCATTCGCAGCGCGCGTGGTAGACCTCGTCCATGCGGGCATCCAGCACCGCCACCACGTGGGTACAGCCGTGTTGCTGGCGTGCTTCCTCAGCCACGGCCAGCAGGGTGTCCACGGGCAATACCGGCACGCCCTGACCGCCCTTGGCGCCAAAGGCCAGCCCCTGGGCCACGGCGCAGGCGGTTCGCAGTCCGGTGAAAGAGCCGGGGCCGCGCCCGAACACCACCGCATCCAGCATGTCGAAAGTCAGGCCCGCCTGCGCCATCAGCGCACGCACGGCCGGGATCAGCGCCGCCGAGGCCTGCGCGCCCCCCGGCCCCTGGTGCTGCCAGACCCCATCGCCATGCTGCACGGCGATGGAGAGGGTGTCGGTGCTGGTGTCAAAGGCGAGCAGATTCATGGGCAGGGTCGGAAGATCTTGGGTGGCGCGGTCGGTGAGCAGGCGCTCAGGAGGTGGCTGTGGCTGGGGTGGACGGGGCCTGGCTTTTGCGCAGCACGCCCAGGAGGATACCGGCGGTGACCAGCAGCAGRCCGACCACCAGATTCCAGTGCATCGGCTCGTCCAGGAAAATCACCGCCCCCATGGCGGACAGACCGGGCACCAGGGCCGTGATCATGGTCGAGCGCACGGGGCCGTAGTGCTGGATCATGCGCGTGAAGCCAATGCCGGAGACCACCACGGAGCCACCACCCTGGAACAGCATCTGGAACGCGATCTCGCTCCACGGCGCCTGGGCCAGATGGCTGGTGACCGCACCCAGCCAGACCAGCAGCGCGTAGCTGGGCAGGTACACCACGCAGGCAAACGCGGTGATGGCGATGGTGGCCTGCACCGCATCGACCGCGTGGCGCCGCGCCAGCACGCTGTAGGTGGCCCAGGACGACGCGGCCAGCATGAACAGCAGGTCGCCCTTCCAGACGTCCCCGCCCGAAAACGCCGCCAGCAGACTGCGCCCGCCCACCAGCAGGTCGCCCGCCACGATCAGCGCCAGGCCTGCAGCGCGCAGCGGCGTGATGTGGTCGCGCAGCAACCAGGCGGCCAGCAGCGCCGTCCACAGCGGCAAGCTGCCCGGCATGAGCACCGCCGCATGGGTGGCCGGTGCATGGAAGAACCCTGAATAGGCCAGCAGTGCGTACAGCAGCCCGCCAAAGCTGCCCAGCAGCGCCGTGGTGCGCAAGGGCAAGGGGGAGATGCCTGCCAGGCTGGACGGCGGTGCCGAGGCCCCCAATGCCGTCTGGCGCCGTCGCACCATCCACCAGCCCCAGGGCAGCAGCACCAGGCTGGCGCCCACGATGCGCAGCAGTGCGATGTCGAACGGGGTGAGCGTGCGCTGGGCCGAGGCGCGGGCGATGATGATGAAGCCCGTCCAGATGGTGACGGTGACCACGGCCGCCAGCAGGCCGATGGTGCGGGGAGAAAAACGCATCGCGCGATTATCGGCGCCCGCCGCATGCCGTGCTGGCGCGGGGCCTGGTGCGGGTGTGCGGGCGATAGACTCCCCGCCATGTTGTCTGTTTCTGCTCTTTGGCGCCGCCGTGTGCTGCGTGGTGTGGTGGGTTGGGGTGCTGCGTGGCTAGTGGCTGCAGGCGGTGCGGGTTTGGCGGGGGCGCAGACGGGCGGGCCGCCTGCTGGCTCGCTGCCGCCCGAGGTGGAGGCCGCCCTGGCGCGCGCCAAGCTGCCGCGCGAGTCCCTGTCGGTGGTGGTGGTGGACGCGCAAGCTGCCGGCAAGGCCAGCCCGCGCCTTGCACACCGGGCCCAGGTGCCTGTGAACCCCGCGTCGGTGATGAAGCTGGTGACCACCTATGCGGCGCTGGAGCAGCTTGGCCCTGCCTACGTCTGGAACACGCCGGTGTATGTGCAAGGCACGGTACAGGACGGCAGCCTGCGGGGCAATGTCTACATCCAGGGCCAGGGCGACCCCAAGCTGGTCATGGAGCGGTTGTGGCTGCTGATGCGGCGGCTGCAGGGCCAGGGCATCCAGGTCATCGTGGGCGACATCGTGCTGGACCGCACGGCGTTCGACGTGCCGGACCAGGACCCGGCACGGTTTGATGGCGAGCCGCTGCGGCCCTACAACGCCTCACCCGACGCCCTGCTGCTCAACTACAAATCGTCGGTGATGACCTTTGTGCCCGATGCGGCCGCCGGCCTGGCGCGCATCCAGTACGACCCGCCTCTGGCCGGAATGCAGCGCCAGCCCACCGTGGCGCTGGCGGCGCCGGGCGCCGACTGTGGTGACTGGCGGACCGCCCTGCGTGCGGAGCTGTCGGACCCCTCCAAGGTGTCGTTCCAGGGCGTGTACCCCGCTGCGTGTGGCGAGCGGGTG
>NZ_JBGFFF010000233.1:0-5071 GCF_056175785.1 Acidovorax sp. LjRoot204 | reverse complement strand
TCTGTGGACGGGTCAACGAACGGTTCAGGGGCATGGTGGGGCGCAACGAGGAATGAGCGAACGGGTATGGTAGCCAGCGCACCCCCCGGGGCTGCCGCCCGGCGGGTACCCTTTACCGGGGATTTACGCGCGCTTTGGGCGGGGTTTACCGATGTATCGGCTCAGCCCCGCCAGGGGGCAGCAATCAGCGGTTGGTGGCCAGCAGAAGGCCGCCAGCACCCATGAAGAAACCGCCGGTGGCCTTGTTCAGGCGGGCCACACCGCGCGAGGTGCGGATGAAGCGGCGGATCTGGCGCCCGAAGCTGGCGTAAACGGCCGTCGAGACGAATTCGCTGCCCAGATAGATGGAGCCCAGCACCAGAAACTGGCGCGCGGCAGGCTGCGCGGGGTCGATGAACTGCGGAAAGATCGCCGCGAACAGGATGATCGCCTTGGGGTTGGTGATGCCCAGCAAAAACTCCTGCGCGATGAGAGCACGCAGATGGAACTGGGCCGGTTGACCCGATGCCTGGCCACTGCCAGGTGCATCCTCCAGCGCCAGGCCGCTGAACTCGCGGCTGTGCCAGGCCTTCCAGCCCAGCCAGAACAGGTAGGCAGCCCCCACCCACTTCACCGCCGTGAACGCCGCTTCGGACGCCAGCAGCATCGCCCCCAGCCCCACCGCAGACACCGTCAGAAAGATCGCGAACGCCGCTGCCCGGCCCACCGTGGCGATCATCGCGGGGCCCACGCCTGCGCGGATGCCGTTGTTGAGGCCACAGAAGTTGTTGGGCCCCGGGGTGAGCGAGATGGCGATGGCAACCGGAACAAATAGCAGCGCATCCATGGGACGGTCCTTGCAGGGTGAGGCGTATGTGAGGGGGAACGGTCAGCACCGCAGTCTACGGCAGACCCTGCCTACACGGCCGACCCCAGAGCACATGCCCCCAAGGCGCCCTCTACCACCTCATAACGCCTTAGAACAGGTTCTTACAGATCCAGCACCGAGCCCCAGGGCACATCGGGCAGGGCTTCGTAATGCGCCACCACGGTCAGGCGGTCTGGTCTGGCCGCTTGGGATGCCAGCGCCTGCGCCAGATAGCGAATGGAGGGCTTGTCCAGCCCGCCCACAGGCTCGTCGATCAAGGTCAGTGGTGCATTCGAGGCCAAGGCCCCTGCCATGAGCACCTTGCGCTTGCTGCCGGTGGACAGGGCGTAGAAAGGCTTGTCCAGATGCTCGTACAGGCTGAACCCGTCGATGTGCTCCACCAAGGCTGCCACATCCCATTGAGGGTAGCGTGCGGGCAGGCTGTCGAGCCAACCCCTGGCAGTGAGCGGGTCCCACTCGCTGGATCGCGGGTCCGACCAGAAGACCCGTGGTGCCGAGGCCTTGGCGGACTGGATCAGGTCCACCCCTTGCAGCGTGATGCTGCCAGCCTGCGCCGTCAGCTCGCCAGCCAGCAGACGCAGCAACGTGGTCTTGCCGGTGCTTTCATCACCCCGCACCAGAGCCAGGCCCGGGGGCCAGGCCAGCGACAGGTTGTCCAGCACAGCACACTCCGGGTACGCAAACCGCAACCCCTTCACCCACAAAAACACGCTCTCAGCCACCCTGTCTCCTCGATGCGGAAAGCGAACATTCTAGGAAGCTGCCGCACGCCGGGCCCACCACAAGCCTCCCACCTGGTTCACCACCAGCCCGCAGAGCACTGCGGCTGCGCCCAACCACTGCAGAGGCGCCGGGGTTTCACCCAGAAAGGCATAAGCCGCCCACAGCCCCACCACCGGCACCAGCAGCGAAAACGGCGTGACCCGCCCCGCCGCATGGCGTTGCAGCAGCTGCGTCCACAGCGTGTAGGCCAGCAGCGTGGCCAAGAAGGCCAGGTAGGCCACGGCCAGCAACCCGGTGCCGTTCAAAGACTGCAGCTGTGCCCACACGGCGGTGGAGCCCTCGCTCCAGAACGCCAGCGCAAAGAACGGCCCAATGGGCACCACACTGCTCCACACGATGAACGGAAACGGCGCATACGCCCCGGCCTGTGCTGCGCGGCGCGCCACCAGATTGGACACCGCCCACATGAATGCGGCGCCGAGGGTGAGCACAAACCCCGCCAGCGTCATCTGGCCCGGCCCCTCGCCATGCGCGAGGCCGATGGTCATCAAGCCGCCGAACGCCAGCAACAAGCCCCCCCACTGCCAGGGCTTGGCACGCTCACCCAGCAACGGCGCGGCCAGCAGCAAAGTGAAGAACGCCTGGGTCTGCATCACCACCGACGCCATGCCCGCCGTCATGCCCAGCTGCAGCCCCAGAAACAGAAAGCCGAACTGCCCCAGCCCCTGCGCCATCCCGTAGCCCACCACAAAGCGCCAGGGCAAGGCCGGACGCGGTACGAACAACAAGAAGGGCAGCGATGCCGCCGTAAAGCGCAGCGCGCCCAGCAACATGGGACTCAGGCCCTGCAGGCCGAGCTTCATCACCACAAAGTTCAGCCCCCAGATGACCACCACCGCCAGGGCACGCAACAGGTCGCCACGGCTCAAGGCCGCGGGCGTACTCATGCGGCCGCCACGGACACGCCCGCAGCTACGGGGCGGCCCTGCAGCGCCCGGGCAGCGACGAAGGCGTCAAACGCCTGGGCGCTGGTCTTGCCAGGCACATAGCCCAGCACTTCCTTGAGCGCGGTATTCAACAGCACGGGCCGGTAGCGCAGAAAGTCGAGCTGTTCGGGGCCGTAGCGGCTCACGCCGAGCGCGGAGCCCACGGCCAGCGCGGTGCGCAGCAGCCCTGCAGGTAACTCCAGCACGGGCTTGCCCAAGCGCTGGGCAATCTCGCGCAAGGGCAAGGCACCGTCGCCCGCCAGGTTGAAACAGCCAGCCCGCTGCGTGCGCAGTGCATGCAGGATGGCACCGGTCACGTCTTCGTCCCAGATGAACACGAACGGGCTCTCGCTGCCCCGGATGGCGAGCAGGCGCGGCTTTTCGAACAAGGCGGTGATCTGGTTGTCCACCCGCTCGCCCAGGATGGTGCCGATGCGCAGCACCGTCTGCGCCAGCGCCGGGTGCTGCGTGCGGTATTGCGCCAGCATCTCTTCCACCAGCCGCTTGTGGTGCGAATAGGCAAAGACCTCGTTGCCCCGCAGTGCGTCGGTCTCACGCAGCCATGCGGGGTTGTCGGCGTGGTAGCCATAGGCCGCACCGCTGGAGCTGACGACCAACTGCGTCACGCCGATGGCCACACAGGCATCCAGCACGTTCTGGCTGCCCAGCACGTCCACCGAATATTCAAACTCGCGGCTGGAGCCTTTGCCGGGGGTGACGATGGACGCCAGGTGCACCACGCTGTCGATGGCGGTGTCTGCCAGCGTCTGCGCCAGACCGGGGTCGCGCACGTCTTGGACCCGATAGGTCACGCCGGGCAGGCGACGCTCGGCGGGCACATCGCGCACATCGGTCGCCACAATGGTCCCGACCCCTTCACGCGCCAGTGCAGCCACCACGCTGCGGCCCAAGAAACCGTCTGCGCCCGTGACCAGAATGCGGCGGCTTTTCCACCCCATGCCGGTCATGTGCGCAGCTCCTTGCGGGCATCGGCCGCCGGTAGTTCGGCGGGCCTGCGCCCCCACCAGCCTGCCAGTGACAGCCCCGCGATGATGTCCCAGAAGCCCCACACGCCCGCCACCACGGCCATACCCCCCAGCCCGCCAAAGAAGCTGAAGATCAGCACCAGACCCAGCCCTGCGTTGCGGATGCCCACCTCGATGCTCACCGCGCGCCGGTCGTAGTCCGGCAAGCCGCTGAGCCGCGCGCAGGCGTAGCCGGTGCCGAAGGCGAGCGCATCGTGCAACGCTACGGCCAGCAGCACCAGGCCCACGTAGTCCAGAAAGTAACGCCAGTTGCCCGCCACCGCGCCCACGATGAAACCGATGAGACACAGAAAGCTGAGGATGCGCACGGGCTTGTTCACGCGCTGTGTGAAGCGCGGCAGCTTTTCTGCGCACAGGATGCCCAGCACAAAAGGCAGCCCGATGATCACCACGATGTGACCCGCCATCTCCAACGGGTCAAGCGCAATGCTGCGCAGCAGCGGCGCCGCCGTGGGGTGCATGCCGCCCCAGAACGCGAAGTTGAGCGGCATGAGCACGATGGCCAGCGCGTTGGAGATGGCCGTCATCGACACCGACAGCGCCACATTGCCTCCTGCGCGGTGCGTGAGGATGTTGCTCACATTGCCGGGCGGGCAGCAGGCGACCAGAATCATGCCCAGCGCGATGCTGGGCCCGGGCTTGAGTAGCAGCGTGAGCACAAAGGTCACCGCAGGCAATACGATGAACTGCGCGGCAATGCCCACCGCCATGGCACCGGGCATGCGCAGCACGCGCTTGAAGTCCGCCACGCGCGTATCCAGCGCAATGCCGAACATGAGAAAACCCAGCACCACATTGAGCACCACCAGCGACGCGGGGTTGAAGTTGAGGCGTATTTCGTCCACAGGCAGCATGGCGTCAGTCCTTTCTAGCGAGGGCTGCGGCGGCAGCGCGCACCGCGTTGCGGTAGGTGTCCTTGTGCACGTAATACGCCATGCGTTCGAGCTGGAGGTACTTGAAGCCACCCGACAGATCGGGCGGCGGCCCGGCCTTGGCCTGTCGTAGCGCCTGGGCGCGCGGCGATCCCTCGGCCTGCGCCTTGAAAAAGCGCGCCACCAGCTCCGCTTGTTCATAGCGGCCCTGCCAGCCGATGCCACTGGCCTCGATCATGCCCATCATGGCCAGGTTGTCGAAACGGGGTGACAGGATGTTGAGGTAGAGCTGCGGCGCCATGCCCTGCCAGTTGAGCAGGCTGTGGTCGATGAAGGGGTAGTGAAGCTTGTAGCCCGTGGCACAGAGCACCAGGTCATAGTCCTGCGCGCTGCCGTCCTTGAAGTGCACCGTATGGCCTTCAAAACGCGCGATGTCGGGCTTGACGTGAATATCGCCATGGCCCAGGTGGTGCAGCACCAGCGAGTTGACCACCGGGTGCGACTCGTACATCTTGTAGTCGGGCTTGGGCAGGCCAAAGCGCGCAGGGTCGCCAGTGAACCATTGCAGCACCACGC
>NZ_JBGFFF010000232.1:0-5118 GCF_056175785.1 Acidovorax sp. LjRoot204 | reverse complement strand
GGCATGAGCGAGCCCGAGGCGGCCGACATTGATGTGAACGCCCTGCACCAGGGCTACCTGCGCGGCCTGCGCCAGCGCGGCGGCCAGGTGCTGACGAACGCCGAGGTCATGGCTGTGCGCCGCGAGGGTGATGTATGGCAAGTGACGCTGGCCGATGGGCGGGTGTTTGCTGCCCCCACCATCGTCAATGCTGCGGGCGCCTGGGCCGATGTGGTGGCGGGCCTGGCCGGTGTGCCACCCATCGGGCTGGAGCCGCGCCGCCGCACGGCATTCACCTTCCCGGTGCCCGAGGGCATGGATGCCACC
The DNA here is from genome assembly GCF_056175785.1 of Acidovorax sp. LjRoot204. Lineage (NCBI taxonomy): Bacteria > Pseudomonadati > Pseudomonadota > Betaproteobacteria > Burkholderiales > Comamonadaceae > Acidovorax > Acidovorax sp. LjRoot204. The sequence continues at coordinate 4,812 of NZ_JBGFFF010000232.1, read as the reverse complement.
CACTGGCCAGCCGTGATTGGCATCGACGAGAGCTTTTACTTCAAGCCCGACGCGGGGCAACTACTGGGCTCACCGGCCAATGCCGACCCTACACATCCGCACGATGTGGTGCCGGAAGAGCTCGACGTGGCCACCGGGATTTATCACATCGAGGAAATGACACGCTTCCAGATCCGCCGGCCGTCGCACACCTGGGCCGGACTGCGCTCCTTCGTGTCGGATGGCGACATGGTAATCGGCTGGGACAACCACGTGCCCGGCTTCTTCTGGCTGGCCGGGCAGGGCGGATACGGGATTCAGAGCGCGGCGGGCGCCTCGTTGCTGGCGCGGCAACTGTTGCGGGGCGAGCCGCTGGCCGAGGAGCTGGTGCGCGAGGGCGTGGGGGTGGAAGGGCTGTCGCCTGCGCGTTTGCGCTGAGGTGCCCAGACGGGAGGGGCTCAGCCTCTCAGGCGAAGGTGTTGACGTTGGTGCCCAGCGTGCCGCTGGTGGCCAGCTGGGGCTGGGGCATGGACTGCTGCATGGCGTCGATCATGGTGGCGGCCGATACGGCCTGCATGTCCAGCGCCTTTTTCAGTACCACCATGTTCAAGGCGTCCGACGTCTTGGCGCTAGCCAGGTTGGTAGCGGTGTTGACGATGCTGTTGGTCAGGGCGACGTCCATGGTGACTCCTCGGGGCAATGGTGGATTATCGGCGCGGCAGAACGCGGCTTGAGCGTTGTTACATGTTCAGAGGTGGTGGACCTGCCCTGTAGTGCTCCGCCTAGTCCAGCGCGGGCACCCCAAGGGCTGGGCAGGCGGCCAGGTCGGAGGCGTGGGTGTGTGGCAGCTGGCGGGCTGCGTCGCGCAAGGCGGTGCGCAGGCCTTCTTCCAGCGTGGGGTGATAGAAGGGCATGCCCAAGAGGTCGTGCACTGTCAGTTGCTGCTGCACGGCCAAGGCCAGCAGGTGCGCCAGGTGCTCGCCGTCAGGGGTGCACAGCTCGGCGCCCAGCAGGCGACCACTGGCATGGTCTGCATAGACGCACAGGCGTCCATGGTTGCGCTGGGCGGTGCGGGCACGGCCCTGGTTTGTGTAGCTGGCGGTGCCGGTGACGGTGCTGTGCGCGTCCATGTCGGCCACGCGCGGTCCCACCACGGCCACGTTGGGGTCGGCGAACACGATGGAGAGCAAGGTGCGCCGCCGAAAGCGCGTGGGAGTGGGGGCCAGGGCGTTCAGGCCTGCAATATGGCCTTCATCGGCCGCCTCGTGCAGCAACGGGGTGTGGGTGTTGGCGTCACCCGCCAGAAACACCGGCAAATTGCCAATTTGCTGGGTTTGTGGGTCTACGGTGGGCAGTCCGCGCGCATCCCGCGGTACGCCCAGTGTCTCCAGGCCCAGGTGCTCAATGTTGGGCACTCGGCCCATGGCGGCGATGACCTGGTCCACTACCACGCGGTTGGCGCCGCTGGCGACTTCAATGCCTCCAGGCACTTCGCGCAGCTGCGCCTCGGCGCCCATGTGCAGAACCATGTCCTGCTTGAGCAGGGCCGCCAGCTCGGCATTCAGCGTTGGGTCGCTCAAGCCAGCCAGCGTGTGGCCAGTGGTGAACGCAGCCACCTGCAGGCCCAGCCGCGCGAGCGCTTGGGATAGCTCCACTCCAATCGGGCCCAGGCCGATCACTGCAATGCGGGGGCCTAGGGTTGGTTGTTCGAACAAGGTGTCGGTGGTGAGCATGCGGTCGCCAAATGCCAGCCATGCCTCGGGCACACGTGGGCGTGACCCCGTGGCGATGATGATGCTGCGCGTGGCGTAAGCCGTGCCATCAATGTCCACCAAACGCGGTCCCAGCAGCGTGGCGCGCCCTGACACCTGGTTGCTGCCCAGTTCATTGGTGGCTTTGAGGGCGCCCGCCACGAAGTCGTCGCGCAGTGCGCGCACGCGCTGGAGCACGGAAGGCAGGTCTGCGGTCAATGCACTGGCGCCCCGAAGGCCAAATGCTTCAAAGGTGTGGCGCCGGTGGAAAGCGTTGGCCGCCTCGATCAGCGCTTTGGACGGCATGCAGCCCACGCGGGCGCAGGTAGTGCCCCAGGGGCCTTCATTGACAATGAGGTAGCGGTCGGTGCGCTTGCGCACTTCACGCAGTGCGGCCAGGCCCGCCGTGCCTGCGCCAATGATGATGGTGTCGAGCGGTTGGGCCATGGGGCTTTCTCGGAGTCTGAAAACCCGGAGTGTGACGCGCGAGCCGCCGCAACGTTGTAGGCGCACAGGCCGTTTCAGTGAGGCCGATGAGGGCGCTTGCGCGCATGTGAAAACCGAGCTTGTTGCCCTTTGGGGGCCGGGTCTCGGCGTCCGGTCAGGCCTCGGGGTCCGTCCAGCCCACTCGGCCTTGCCCGTGGTCGTTGATGCGTTGCACAAAAGGGGCGGCTTGCGTCTGGGGCAGGCGCAGCTGCAAGGTGACCAGGGTGCCATGCTGCACGTCCACCAATTCGGCGCCAGCAGCTTCAATTTCGCGGCGCAGCAGGCCTTCCAAGGCATAGGGCACCTGGCACTGCAACAGGGCCATGCGCTGCAGCGTGACCTTGGGGGCCGTCAGCAGTGCCTGGGCAATTGTGTCGGTGTAGGCGCGCACCAGTCCGCCCGCGCCCAGCTTGACGCCGCCAAAGTAGCGCACCACCGTGGCCAGCACGCCTTCCAGGTCCTGGTGGCGCAAAACGTCCAGCATAGGGCKGCCAGCGGTGCCGCCGGGCTCTCCGTCGTCCACCGCAGCCGACTGTCCGCCCGCCAGTAGCGCCCAGCAGATATGGGCTGCGCCAGGGTGTTGCTTCCACAGCGCATCCACTGCCGCCTGCGCGCTAGCGCGGTCGGCCATGGGCTGCACGCAGCCGATGAAGCGGCTTTTCTTGATGATGAGTTCGCTGTGCGCCGGGGCAGCCAGAGTCTGGGGCATGGGGCAGCGAGTGTACGGCGAGCGCTTTGGGTGCCAGCAGGGGGCCGTGTGTGACGGAAGTCACAGCACGGACCCTGAAGGGTATGGATCGGCACAAATCGCGTTGGGAATGTGCGTTCTGTCACACATGCCATAGGCGTGGGTTCCTACACTGCTGACTTGTTGCTGTGGCCTACGCTGTTGCTACGCATTTGAAAGCACTCGGGCCATCAGAAAAGGAACCGCCATGTTTGCCACTTCGCTCTCTGCACCTTTGCCTACCTCCCTCGCCGGCCATCTGTTTGGCCGTTTCATTTCTCCCTCGGTCTCCCACGCATCGGGTGCCAGCACGGTGGCATCGACCGGCGCGATGCCAAACGCAATGGAAGAGCACGACGACGAGATGCCGGACCTGGCGCAGCGCGTGCGGGAAATCGGCGAGTGGTGATACGGCGTGCTGCGTAACGTAACAAGCCACGCAGCGTCCCTTCAGCCGGTGTCGCCCATGCAACCATCTGCTGCGCCCAGGTCGCGTGCCATGAGCACGCTGGTGTAGTTGGTCAAAGGGCGCCAGTCGCACTCGCCGACCACCCTGTAACCCCAGGATTCATACATCGCTATCAAGGCCGTGGCCGGTTGCGCAGTGTCCAGCGCCATCACCCGGGCGCCCGCTCTGCGGGCATAGTCCAGGGCATAGGCGTGCAGCTGTGTGCCGTAACCCCGGCCTTTGGCGTCAGGGGTAATGCAGAACTGGCACAAAGACCACACCGAAGGGTCGCGGTACAGCGGCACCGAGGATTCGGGTTGCGGCGGTCGCAGCGTGACAGTGCCCACATAGTCTTCGCCGTCCAGCATCACCAACCCCGTGCCTGAAGCAAACCGCTTCGCCGTATCTTCCACAGACTGGTGGGTGCCCCAGTAGCGCAGACCCCGCAGCGCGTGGGGTGCATAGGCGCAGTGGATGAGGGTGGTCAAGCGTGCGAGGTCATCGTCGGCCGTGACCTGGCGAATCAAAAGCGAATCGGACAAAGTCATCGAGATACTCCGTGGCCTCGCGTTGAAGGCCGCTGGTCGGTCAGCGGGTCGTGTTGCCTCATTTCAAAGCTCTAGCTCCCAGGTCTCTCCCACCAATTGCTGACCAAAGCCTTCGTAGGGCTCGGTCTTGACCAGCCTAAAACCGCGCTGACCGTAGATGCCACGCGCAGCTGTGAGGCAGCTGTTGGTCCATAGAACCATCTTTTTGTAACCTTTTCCACGCGCAAAGGCAATGCATTCGTCGGTGAGGCGGGCGCCCAGGCCGAGGCCCCTGGCTTTGGGGCTGAGGATGAGCATGCGCAGCTGCGCCGTGGTGGCAGATTTGCGCACCACAAACACCGAGCCCACGCGCTCGCCGTTCAGCTCGGCGATCCAGGCTTTCTCCCATGCGGGCTGGAACTTGTGCAAGAACTGCGCTGCGATGTCTGCCACCAATGCCTCAAAACGGTTGTCCCAGCCGTACTCGCGYSCATAGAKCTCGCCRTGCTGCTGCACYACCCAGCCCATGTCGCCGGGCARMGGGTCGCGCAGGACGGCGATTCGGGTGCCATCCGCAGCGTTGGAGGGGGAGGACAGCAGGGTTTCGATCCGTTCCATCGCCTCCACGACCTCCTGGCGCCGAGCCGGGGGCAAGGGAGCCAGCAGTGCTGCAGCTTCGTCGCGCGAACGCTGCTGCAGCGGCTCGAACGCCTCGCGTCCAGCAGCGGTGAGCGTGACCAGGCTTTGCCGCGCGTCCTTGGCGTTGGCATGCCGTTCTATCCACCCGGCCTGCTCAAAACGCCGCAATATCCTGCTCATGTACCCGCCGTCCAGTCCCAGTTCCCGCGCGAGTTCGCTGGCCACAGGGGCTTCGCGATGGGCCAGTTCGTAGAG
>NZ_JBGFFF010000231.1:0-5145 GCF_056175785.1 Acidovorax sp. LjRoot204 | reverse complement strand
CCACAGGGGCAGGGCGTCCCAGGCGCTGCGGTTGGCGTGCAGACTGATCTCGTCGGCCGCGCCGCCGCTGAAGTACGCCCAGGCGTTGTCGTCCAGCTGCGTGCGTGCGTGTTGCTCGTGGTCGGCCAGGGTGACCAGGCCCGGGGGGATGGTGTGCCGTGCAGGAAATTGGGTCATACAAACAAAAATAGCACCAAGCGCTAGTGGATCATGCGCTGGGTGCTATCAAAATAATAGTTCTTGCGGGGTGTCTCATACCCTCGGTCGCAGCCGTGGGGTAGGGGCCTGCGGTTCACACATCGGCCCACATGCGCAGCAGGTTGTGGTACGTGCCCGACAGCGCGATGGCCGACGGGTCGGTGTCGCCGTGGGTCTGGCGCAGCTTGAGCAGGGCCATGTCCATGTCAAACAGCAACTGGCGCTGCTCCAGCCCGCGCACCATGCTCTCCACCCAGAAGAAGCTGCTCACGCGGTGCCCGCGCTTGACCGGCGCGACCTGGTGCACGGTGCTGCTGGGGTACAGGATCATGTCGCCCGCAGGCAGCTTGATGCGCTTCTCGCCCAGGGCCTCGGCAATCACCAGTTCGCCACCGTCGTAGTCGTCGGGCGGCGTGAGGAACAGCGTGCACGACAGGTCGCTGCGCACCCAGCAGCTGTCGGCGCGGGAGTGCATGACGGCGCTGTCCACATGGTTGCCATAGTAGTTGGCGCCATCACCGTACTTGTTGAACAGCGGGTTGTAAATGCGGCGCGGCAGCGCGGCCGAAAAGAAGAGGGCGTTGCGATTCAACGCGGCCTTGACCAGGCCCTGGAGCTGGGCGGACAGCTCGCTGGCTTGTGCGAGCTGCAGGTTGTTTTTCTGGTGCACCGCCTGGCCGCCCGCGCTGCGGGCGCCGTCCACCCAGGGGGCGTCGGCCGCCCAGAGCTTTTGCTGGAAGAACGCGACCTCGTCGGCGGTGAGAACGTCTTGGATGTGCAGGAACATGGAGCCATTGTGAACCGGCCCCGGGCAGTGCCGGGGCCGGTTCATTCGAGGGACTTCAGAGGTGCGTCAGAAGCGTGTCTTCAGCGTCAGCTGCACAGCGCGCGGGGCGCCGGGCGTGTAGAAGCCTCGGTACAGGCCTTCGGCATACGTGCGGTCGAACAGGTTGCTCACGTTCAGCTTCAGCGAGGTCTTGTCGTCAAACGCGTACTCGGCCATGGCGTCTACCACCGCAAAGCCGCTGGCGTACACGGCGCGCGAACCCTCGGGGTTCTGCTTGGCGCGGTATGTCAAGCCAGCACCCACACGCAGCTTGGAGGTGACGGCGTAGGTGCTCCATACGCTGCCGCTGTGCTTGGGCGTGAGGCCGGGTCGGTCACCCTGCACCTGCGCGCCGCCGCCGTTGGCGGCCAGCACCACGTTGCTCTTGTCGATCTTGGCCGACGGGATCCAGGTGTGGTTGAAGAACAGTTCCCATTGGGGGGTGAGGCGGCCCGCCAGGTTGAACTCCATGCCGGTGGCGTGGCGCTTGCCCGAGAGCAGTTCTTGCGCGGCAGCGGTGTCGGGGTCGGTGTTGCGCTCGTTGTACTTCTGGCTGTAGAAGGCGGCCACACCCAGCAGGGCGCGGCGCTCGAACAGCTCGAACTTGCCGCCGACTTCGATGTTGCGGCTCTTTTCTGGGTCGGTGTTGGCGGTGCGCGCCGTGGTGGCGCCGGGGTTGCCAAACTGGTAGGTGTCGCCCGAGGTGTTGTACGAAGTGCCGTACGACAGGTAGTACGAGGTCAGCTCGTCAGGCTGGAAGATCATGCCCACGCGGGGGCTGAACAGGCTGTCGGAGCGCGAGTTGCTCAGGCTGCCTGCGGCGTTGTGGTACGCGGCGCGGAAATTGTCGTAGCGCAGGCCGCCGACCAGCTTGAGCGTGTCGCTCAGCGAGACCGTGTCCTGGAAGTACAGGCCCAGGTTGCGCGATGTGAACGTGTTCCACTGCACCGGCGCCCGGCCGTCGGCCACCCACGCGCCGTCGTTGGGCGTGCCCACCGTGGTGGTGGGGCGGGTGGTGGTGTTGGCGTAGTTCTGGTTGCGCTTGGCGTCGTCGTCGTAGTAGTCCACGCCGGTCAGCACCGCGTGCTTCTTGCCACCCCAGTTGTAGGTGTTGCTGTAGTCGCTTTGCACCTGCAGCACATTGCTCTCGCCCACGCGGCCCTTGGAGCCACGGGTCAGCACGGTGTTGCTGTTGATCTGGTCCAGCGTGATGGCGCTGTTCTGGAAGCCGATGGTGCTGGCCAGCAGGTCGCGCTCGTACTTGCCGTAGCGCAGGCGCGTGGTCAGCTCGCCGCTGTCGTCAAAGCGGTGGATGTGGCCCAGCGTGACGTACTGCGATGTGGTGTCGTTGTGGTCGCTGGCCAGGCCGTAGTACTTGCCGGCTTCCAGTGGCATGTTGATCTTGCCGTCGGCCGAGAGACGCCAGGGGTGGTTGTAGAGCGGGCGGCCCTTGGATTCGAGGTAGTACAGCCCGACGGAGAACTCGTCGCGCGTGCCGATGCCCCAGGCAAAGGTGGGTGCAATGCCGCGCTTGTCCTGCTTGGCACCGTAGTTGTCGTACTCCTGCACCATGGCGTTCAGGCGGAAGGCCGAGTTCTCGCCCGTCACCCAGTTGAAGTCGCCCGTGGCGCGGTGGTACTTGCCGGTGCCCAGTGTGTAGCCGGCTTCGTGCTGGTCGATCAGCAGCGGGTACTTGTTGACCTGGTTGACCACGCCGCCGGTCGAGCCCTTGCCGAACAGCATGGAGGCCGAGCCCTTGAGCACTTCGATGCGGTCGTTGTTGAAGGTGTCGCGCTCGATCAGCGGGGCGTCCTTCATGCCGTCCACGTAGATGTCGCCCGCCAGGCCCAGCGAAAAGCCGCGCAGGCGCACGTCCTCTTCACCAGTCTCGCCGGACTGGAAGGTCACGCCCGCCGTGGTGCGCAGCACTTCGCGGAAGTCGTCCTGGTTGCGGTCGTTCATCAGCTTTTCGGTGAACACCGTCACGGACTGGGGAATGTCCTTGATGTCCTGCTTGCCCTTGCCCACGGTGGTCTTCTTGATGAGCAGGGTGTCCTTGCCCTGGACTTCAGCGGCTTCCTTCACCGTCACGGTGGACAGGGTGGTCTCGGATGTGCCGGTCTGCGCCATGGCGCCCATCGAGGCGGCCAGCATCAGCGCGCCCAGTGGCAGCAAGGCCCTGTCGGATTGCGAAGCCTGGGGCGACAGGGTGGCGGGAGAAGCAACGAATGCGGGAGAAGAACGCAGCATGCCGCTGCGGCGCTGGGCGCGAGATTTAGCCAAGAGGGCCTCCGTCAATAGGGGTGTGCAGGTGGCGCGCAGGGGCACCAAGAGCAGGCGAGAGGCAGTGGCTAGATCAACATGGCTGTGCGTCGTCGTGCAGCTTTATGTTACATCAAATGCGGGTCATTCTCATTTGCATTGATGCGGGCGCGCCACACTTCGACAGGGTGTGGGCGTAAAAAAACCGGCAGAGCCGGTTCTTTGACGGGTGCGACGCGGGTCGCAAAGCGCCAGGGCTTACTTGACGTGCTTGCCGATCAGGCCAGCCAGTTCAAACATGGAGACCTGTGGCTTGCCGAACAGCTCCTTGAGCTTGGCGTCGGCGTTGATGTTGCGCTTGTTGGTGGCGTCCTGCAGGTTGTTGGCCTTGATGTAGACCCACAGCTTGCTGATGATCTCCGTGCGCGGCAGAGGAGCCGAGCCCACCACAGCGGCCAGCGCGGGGCTGGGCGTGAGCGCCTTCATGAAAGCGGCGTTAGGGGTCCGCTTCTTGGCGGGTGCAGCGGCCTTCTTGGCTGCTGGGGCTGTGGTTGCCGGAGCTTTTTTTGCAGTTGCCATGTTGGGTTGTCCTTGTTGGGAATAAATTTTTACCAGCGAAAACGACGCTTTCCCACTGGCAGGCTGATGCTAATGGGAAAAAAACGCGTTTCCAAGGGAGAAACGGCTTTTTTTGCCTCGATTTGTAGCGGTGGCGCCGCGCACCCCGCAGCAATAGGCCGCCAAGGCGCGCCAGGCTTGACAAAGACGCGGCAGAGGGCGGGTTTCAAGTGCGGTTCCCCGGGGGCATCTTCTGAGTGCGGCGTTGGGCACCGCATCTGGGGTGGCTGCTGCTGCAGCACAATCTTGCACAACAGATTTGCCGCTCAACGAACGCGGCTCGCCCGCAGGCGTGTGCCGCAGCGAGGGGGCGTTCAGTATGGGGTTCGTGCTCGCCGCTGCCGTTGGGGCGGGTTTGATTGTTGGAACCGTTTGATTGACTGAAAGGATCTTGGAATGGCTGCAGCTTCGCCTCTTCCCCTCACGCCGTTTGCCACCTGCGACTTTTGTGACGTCCACAAGGGCGACACCAGCGGTGCGTTCCGCGTGCTGCCCCCGGTGTTCCAGAGCTTTGGGGGCGTTGCCGCGTTCGCGGGCCCCGTCACCACCGTCAAGTGCCACGAGGACAACACCCAAGTCAAGGCGGCTGTCGAGTCAGCAGGCGAGGGCCGGGTGCTGGTGGTGGATGGCGGCGGTTCTCTGCGCCGGGCCCTGGTGGGCGGCAACCTGGCGGCAGCCGCCGCCCGCAATGGCTGGGCCGGCATCGTGGTGGACGGCTGTGTGCGTGACGTGGCCGAGCTGAACGCGGAAGCCGTCGGCATCCGCGCGCTGGCGCTGATGCCGCTGCCCACCGAGCGGCGTGGCGAGGGGCAACGCGATGTGGCTGTGTCGATCCAGGGCGTGCCCGTGCGCCCCGGCGACTGGCTGTATGCCGATGCCGATGGCATCGTGGTCAGTGCGCAGCCCTTGCACGGCTGAGTCCGGCCTTCTCTGGTTCTGCCCGGTCTGTCCAGTCCCCGTGGCAGGATGGTGAAGACGGTTGCCGAAGGGCCCGTCAGTCGGCGCTGCCGCCCCGCCGCCCTACGCGCAGCGCCGCGCGCGAGGGCAGGGTGGCCAGCAACACGCTGGCCAGGGCAATGACAAAGGCGACCAGTTGCAGGCGCGTCAATACCTCGCCCAAAAACAGCACGCCCACCAGCGCAGCACTCACCGGCAGCATGACCGAGAACACGCCGCCTTGCGCAGCGGGCACGGCCTTGAGCCCGGTCATCCACAGCCACACCGTCCACATGCAGGCGGCC
>NZ_JBGFFF010000230.1:0-5240 GCF_056175785.1 Acidovorax sp. LjRoot204 | reverse complement strand
GTATTCGGCGGCGTCCAGGAATCCTTCCCAGACGCAGCCATTGCAGCCGCGCCCACAGCAGGTGGTGGGCTCGGGCGGCGGGTTGCGCAGCGTGATGCCCGCAGTGGCCGCGCGTTGCTGCAGCGCCGCGAACATGGCTTGCGCCGTGGCGCCGTCCGCAGCCGGTGCCGGGGCCGTCCACTCCGGCAAGGTCACGGCTGGCGGCGCCCCGCCTTGGCGCGGCGCAGGCCGTACTGCACGCCGAATGCTATGCCCAGCACCAGCGCAAACCAGCCCACCAGCGCCGCCTGGGTCATGAGGTCGCGCACGCTGCTGGAGCGGGCGACATAGGGCGCCAGCAAGATGACCAGGCCGATAAGGGCCAGGGTCACGCCCTTGAACAGCAGCTCCTTGTCGGCCTTGGTGGCATTGGCTTTGCGCGAGTTGTCGAGAGGGGCTGGCATGGAGGTCAATTAGCGCGGTGGCGTGGTGCAAGTGGGACCGCGATTATCCTTGCCACCCTCAGAACCTGTTGAATCAAGAAGAAAGTACCCCCGCATGGCCATCCAGTGGTTCCCCGGTCACATGCACCTGACCCGCAAAGCCATCACCGAACGCATCAAGGACATYGACGTGGTSATCGAGSTGCTSGACGCRCGCCTGCCCGGCTCCAGCGCCAACCCGMTGCTGGCCGAGATCACGGGCCACAAGCCCACGCTCAAGGTGCTCAACAAGCAGGACGTGGCCGACCCCGAGCGCACTGCGCTGTGGGTGGACTGGTACAACGCCCAGAGCGACACGCGCGCCGTGCCGCTGGATGCGTCCGACCCCGCCCCTGCGCGCAAGCTTATCGACGCCTGCCATCTGCTGTCGCCCAACCGCGGGGGCATGGCCAAGCCCATGCGGGTGCTCATCTGCGGCGTGCCCAACGTSGGCAAGTCCACGCTGATCAACACCTTGACCAACAAGCGCCATGCCAAGACGGGCGACGAGGCGGGCATCACCAAGCTGGAGCAGCGCATCACCCTGGCCGACGACTTCTACCTGTGGGACACGCCCGGCATGCTGTGGCCGCGCATTGTGGTGCCCGAAAGTGGCTACAACCTGGCCGCCAGCGGCGCCGTGGGCCGCAATGCCTACGACGAGGAACTGGTGGCGCTGGAGCTGCTGCGCCGCCTGCAAAAACACTACGCCCCCTTGCTGGAGTCCCGCTACAAGCTGGGCCTGCCTGCGGGGGCCGTGGCCACAATGCACGACGAGGAACTGCTCGCAGCCATCGGCAAGAAGCGCGGCGCCATGCTGGGTGGCGGCAAGGTCAACCTGCAAAAGACGGCCGAGATTGTGATGACGGACTTTCGCACCGCCATCCTGGGCCGCATCACTCTGGAAACGCCCGCCGAGTTTGAAGCCTGGCGTGCTGCAGGCCTGGCCGAAGACGCCAAGCGCCAGGCAAAGAAAGACGCGCGTGCCAAGGCCAAGGGCAAGGGCTCCGGTGTGCGCGAGCCTGCGCCGGACAGCGACGCGGACTGATTGATCAGGCCTGCGCTTGCGGGCCTGTAGGCTGCGGCGGCCACCCTGGGCCGAAGCTGGCGACGGTTCTTGGTGACACCGATGCAGATGCTGATGGATGGGCACCGCAGCCACGCCAGCGGCGTTTTGTTCATAGGCGTTTTCTATGCCTGCGGTTACGATGGTTTCCTCCCCCGTAATTCCCGTCGCCATGGCCGAAGCCCCCGTTGTTCCGCTGCCAGACCACGAAGACGCTACAACGCGCCACCTGGTGCGCGTAGCGGGTTGGTCCGTGATGTTGCTGGGTTTTGTCATCGGCTTTCTGCTGCTGTGGGACCAGCCCGTGCAGCCAGTGCGCGTGGCGCTCAACTTTGTCGCTGGCTGCATTGGCGGCACGGCGCTTCTGCTGGCCCGCTGGCGGCGGTGGACGCTGGCCACCTATCTGCTGGTGTGGGGCGTGTGGGTATCGGTGTCGCTGGTGGCGGCTCGCAATGGCGGCGTGAACGGCCCCAACCTGCTGAACTACCCCGTGATCATTGTGCTGGCCGGATGGCTGCTGGGAGCGCGTGCCACGCTAACGCTTGTGGGGCTCACGGCCCTGCTGTTCCTGGGTTTCATCTGGGCGGACGTTCAGGGGTTGCTCAAGCCCGTTCAGGTGGCCAACCGCGTGGCGGGTGCTGTGTACCTTGCAGGCATTCTGGTGCTGACCGCTGCAGCCACGCTGCTGTCGCGCCGCAACTACATGAGCCGGGTGCGTGAGGCCCAGCAGACTGCGGCCAACCTCGCGGCCAGCGAGGCGTCGCTGCGCAAGCTGTTGCGGGCAGTGGAGCAAAGTCCAGAGGCCATCGTCATCACCGATCTGCGCGAGGACATCGAGTACGTCAACGAGGCCTTTGTGCGCCGCACGGGCTACGCGCGCGACGAGGTGGTGGGCCGCGCCTCGGCAGACTATTCCAGCAACGGCCTGGCGCCCGCGCAGCGCGAGGGCCTGCGCACCACACTGGCGCGCGGTGACAGCTGGGCAGGCGAACAGGTCAACTACCGCAAGGACGGGCAGGAATTGATCGAGTCTGTAGTGGTGGCCCCCATCCGCCAGACCGACGGCCGCGTGAGCCACTATGTGGAGCTCAAGCAGGACATCACCGAACGCAAGCGCGCTGCCGATGAAATTCACCGCCTCGCGCATTTCGACGGCCTCACCAGCCTGCCCAACCGGTCCACCCTGATGGAGCGGCTGCACGTGTTGCGCGGGCGTGCAGGTCGCCCGCCTTCCACCCAGCATGCCTTGCTGCTGCTGGACCTGGACCGGTTCACCACTTTCAACGATGCGCGCGGCAGCGAGATGGGGGACCGACTGCTCTGTGCCGTGGCGCTGCGGCTGTCCGAGATCCTGCCGCCCCAAGACCTGCTGGTGCGCGTGGCGGGCGATGAGTTTGCCGTGGTGCTGCATGGCCTGGGGGTGGATGCCTCGCTGGCGGGCCGGCATGCGCTGGCCTTTGCCGAAAAACTGCAGGCCGCCTTGCTGCGCCCCTTGCGTCTGGAGGGCGATGCGCAGGACGCCCAACTGGGCGCCAGCGTGGGTATCACCCTGTACCCCCAAACGTCGGACGACGGTGCACACGATGCCCTGCGGCGCGCGGGCACCGCCCTGCACCGCGCCAAGCAGGCCGGGGGCGGACGGGCTGCGTTTTTTGAGCAGGGCATGGGCGAGGCCGCCGAGCAGCGCTTTCGGGTGGAGCGCGAACTGCGCCATGCCATTGGCGCAGGCGAGCTGCGGCTGCACCTGCAGTCGCAGGTGGATGTGTCGGGCCAGGTCACGGGTGCCGAGGTGCTGGTGCGCTGGCAGCATCCGCGTGACGGCCTGGTGGCGCCGGGCGTGTTCATTCCGGTGGCCGAGGAGTCCGACCTCATCGTCAGCCTGGGCGAGTGGGTGCTGGCCCATGCCTGTGCGCTGCTGGCGCAGCCGGTGTTCCGCGAGCGGCGGTTGCGGCTCTCGGTCAACCTCAGCGCGCGGCAGTTCCGGCAGGCGGGTTTTGTGGGGCAACTGCGGGCAGTGCTGGCTGCCACGGGGGCCGACCCCCGGCTGCTGACGCTGGAGGTGACCGAAGGCCTGGTGATCGACGACTTTGATGATGCGGTGGCCAAGATGCGCGCCCTGGCCGCGCTGGGCGTGGACATGTCGCTGGACGACTTTGGCACCGGCTACTCATCGCTGGCCTACCTCAAGCGCCTGCCCATCCAGGAGATCAAGATCGACCGGTCGTTCGTGCACGAGGCCCCCACCAATGCCGACGATGGCGTGCTGGTCGAAGGCATCTTGTCGGTGGCACGGCACTTCGGCCTGCGTGTGGTGGCCGAGGGGGTGGAGACCCAGGCCCAGGCCGACTTCCTGCGCCAGCGCGCCCCGGACATCGTGTACCAGGGCTACCTGTTTGGCCGGCCAGAGCCCGATGCACAGTGGCTGGCGCAGTGGGCCCAGCCTGCCTGAGCCCGGCGGCGGCGAGCGCCGAATGAAGGGCTGCCTGATGCGGAATTTCAAACAAAAATAGCTGCAGGCGCTTATGCAATATGCGCCTGAAGCTATTGTTTTGGTAGCGTATTCGCCGGGACAGGCGGAGTGCTGGTGTGACCTATTTGTTTTTGTCTTTGCCCTTGGGCATGACGGTGGTCATCGGCGGCATGGGCCGGTCCGATGCGCTGTGTTCCTTGGGCGGCGAGGTGTCCTTTTTGGGTTTCTTCGCCATCTTGTTGCTGCGCTGTTCGCCTTTGGCCATGGGGCCTCCTTGAAAGGTCTCGGGATGGGACCGTGCGAGGATGGTACGTCACAAATTACGCCGCTGGCAGCTGCCGGGGGCTACGCACCTGCGCCTTCTGTAGCCTGCCGCACACCATCACCCAGCGCCCGCACAGCCAGCCGCTGGTCGTAAGCCAGTGCCAGCGCGTTCAGCACGGCAATGCCCATGCCCAGCGCGCAGGTGGCGCCCCATCCGCCCCACAGCCAGGCCACCGACCCCATCGCCGAGCCCGTGGCCGCACCCACAAAGTAGCTGGTCATGTACACCGCGTTCAGCCGCGCGCGGGCGGTGGGGTCCAGCCGGTAGATCACGTTCTGGTTGCTGATGTGCACGCCCTGCAGCGCCAGGTCGGCCACCAGCATGCCCACCACAAACCACACCAGGCTGCTGGCGCCCAGCCACAGCGCGCCCCAGCCCAGCAGCAGCAAACCTACCGATGCGGCGGTGGCCACCTGCGCCTGCCCACGGTCAGCCATGCGGCCTGCCACATTGGCCATGAGTGCACCGGCCACGCCCGCCAGCCCCACCAGCCCAATGCCGGCGTCGCCCAGTCGGTGTGCAGGCCCCGCCAGCAGCAGCGCCATGGTGGAGAACAACACACTGACGGAGGCAAACGACAACCCTCCCAGCAAGGCCCGGCTGCGCAACCGGGGGTGGTGCAAGGCCAGCGTGCCCAGCGACCGCAAGACCTGTCCATACCCCTGTGTCGGTGCTGAGGTCGTATTGCGTGACATCGGCATCACCCACCACAGCGCCAACGCCACGGCCACCATGGCGACGCCGGCCACCCGGTACACCAGCGTCCAGCCGCCCACCTCCGACAGCAGCCCTGCCACACTGCGCGCCGCCAGAATCCCGGTCAGCAGCCCGCTCATCACCAGCCCCACGGCCCGGCCGCTGCGGCCCGGCGCGCCCGCTCATCACCAGCCCCACGGCCCGGCCGCTGCGGCCCGGCGC
>NZ_JBGFFF010000229.1:0-5278 GCF_056175785.1 Acidovorax sp. LjRoot204 | reverse complement strand
ATGCGCTACAGCGCGCGATGACGGTGTTGTCTCCCCTATGGTCCGTCCGCTCGCAGTGCCGAGGGCGTTGGCCCGTTGCGCGACCGCTTTCGGTGGGTTGTGGATTTCGATCAGCAGCTGATCGCCAATGATTGTGTTGCGCACCGGGTGCTTGAATTCATGCAGTCCGAAGGACAAGAGACAAAGCCGGTGGTTGGGTTGATCGTGATGGTGTGGTGCGGGGTGGCTGGTGAAGTGAGACAATATGTTGACTTGATTGCCGCGCGGTTGCAGTCTGCACAACCCACTAAGAACTCACGCATGCACCACCCTGATTCCAAAGCACAGATCGCCCGTATGGAGCTGGCTAACCGGTTGTTTTTTCGGCTGTATCAATGTGCGAACTTGTTGCATAAAACCGGTTCGCGAGCGGTGGAGAGCGAGGGGCTGACCACGCAGCAATGGGCGGTGCTGGGTGCCCTTTCGCGCGAGGAAGCGCAGCAGGGTATGGGGGTGAACGAGCTGGCGCGCTACCTGTTGGTCAGCCGCCAGAACCTCGCGGGGGTGATTGGACGCCTGGAGCGCGATGGCCACATCTGTATGGAGACCGATGAGAAGGACCGCCGCTCCCGCCTGATCAAGATGACCGAGTCCGGACGCATGACGTGGCTGGTCAAGGCCCGGCCCAAGATCGATGCCTATTACGAGCAGGCGCTGGACGAATTCTCGGTGGGAGACATCACCCACACGCTGCACTACCTGCTCAAGCTGCTGGACAACATGCAGCGGCTGGATACTGGCGCGGAGTCCGAGGGCTGAGCCTGCTCAGGACTTCCCGCTGCCGGTTGGGGGCGACCGGGGCCTTCAGCTCAGCGATGTTCGAACGCGGGAGCGCGTTTGTCCAGGAACGCGTGCATGCCCTCGTGGGCGTCGGCACTGGCAAAGCGCTCGTACAGCGCATGGCGCTCAAACAGAATGCCTTCGGTCAGCGGGCTTTCCCAGGCGCGGTTGATCGATGCCTTGATGGCCATGAGTGCGGGCAGCGAGAAGCTGGCAATCTGCGCCGCGAGGGTGAGCGTGCGGTCCAGTAACTCGGCGTCGGGTACGACGCGCGAGACCAGACCATAGCGGTCGGCCTCTTGCGCATCGAGCATGCGGGCCGACAGACACATGTCCATCGCCTTGGCCTTGCCGATGGCGCGCGGCAGGCGCTGCGTGCCCCCCGCGCCCGGCAGCATGGCGAGCTTGATTTCAGGCAGCGCGAATCGGGCTGATTCAGCGGCAACGATGATGTCGCAGGCCAGGGCCAGCTCACAGCCGCCGCCCATGGCAAAGCCTGCCACGGCCGCCAGCACCGGTTTGCGCACTTGGCGAATGGTCTCCCAGTTGCGGGTGATGAAGGCGCCCCGGTACACATCCATGAACGACCAGTCGGCCATGGCCGCAATGTCGGCACCGGCCGCAAATGCCTTGGTGCTGCCAGTGAGGACGATGGCGCCGACATCGTCTTCCGCATCGAAGGCCAGCAGGGCGGCGCCCAGCTGGTCCATCAGGGCGTCGTTGAGTGCGTTGAGCTGCTGGGGCCTGTGGAGCGTGATCACGCCCACCCGGCCCCGGGTTTCCGTCAGTACCAAAGCATCATTCATGGTGGGTGTGGCGGGTGGCCGGGTCAGTCGATGTTGATCTTGGCTTCCTGGATCAGGCCAGACAGCAGCTTGGTCTCTTCGGTCAGAAGGGTGCGGAACTCGGCGTTGTCCAGGCCCACGGGCTCGGCGCCCAGCGATTCATAGCGGTTCTTGGTGCTGGGCAGGGCCAGCACCTTGGCGATCTCCCGGGCCATGCGGGCCGTGACGTCTGCAGGTGTGCCATTGGGGGCCCACATGCCAAACCAGATGTCCAGCTCCGCACCCTTGAAGCCCAGCTCTGCCAGCGTGGGCACGTCCGGGAAGAACGACGACCGCTTGGCCCCCGCCACGGCCAGCATGCGTACCTTGCCTGCGCGCACGTGCGGGAAGGCAATGCCTGGGTCAAAGACATAGTCCGCCTGGTTGGCCATCACATCCTGCAATGCAGGCGCTGCGCCCCGGTAAGGGATGTGCGTTGCAAACACGCCGGTGACCTTCTTGAACAACTCGCCCGCCAGGTGCGGTGGCGTGCCGGGGCCTGCGGAGGAGTACGACAGTTTGCCCGGGTTGGCGCGGGCATAGGCCACAAACTCCCTGGCGTCCTTGAAGGTGGACTGGGGCTTGACCACCAGGTACATCTGGCTGCGGCCCACGCCCGCGATGGGCGTGAGGTCCTTGGCCGGGGCAATGCTCTGCTTGAAGAGGAAAGGGTTGGCCGTTTCGAACGAAGTAGGCGCAATCAGGAAGGTGTGGCCGTCTGCAGGTGCGCGAATCACTTCGGCCGCTGCCACGTTGCCGCTGGCGCCAGGTTTGTTGTCCACCACGACGGGCTGGCCCAGCGCTTCGGTGAGCGACTGGGCCATGACGCGTGCCATCACATCGGTGGTGCCGCCTGGGGCAAAGCCGACCACGATCTTGACCGGCTTGGTGGGCCAGGCCTGCGCATGCGCCGTGCCGATGGCGCCCAGGGCACAGAATGCCAGGGCGGCAGACTGGATGAGGCGTCTGCGGATGGGGGAAGGTTGGCGTGTGAGCATGTCGTTGTCTCCTGCTGGTTTGTTGTGTAGTAGTGATCGACGGGAAAACGGTGGCAACCTTCAGGCAACCTGTTCGCGCAGCATTTCGCGCAGCTTGAACTTCTGGATCTTTCCGGACGGTGTGGCTGGCATCACGTCTCGCACGATCAGGCGCTCGGGGATGTACTGCACGGCAATCTTCTGGTCCTTGAGGAACTGCACCAGGCCTGGCAGGTCGATGGTCTGCCCGGGCTTGGGCACCACCACGGCGCAGGCCCGCTCGCCCAGGCGCTCGTCAGGGTAGGCCACGATGGCCGCCATGGCGATGGAGGGGTGGCGGTAGAGCAGCGACTCGACTTCGACCACCGGAATGTTCTCGCCGCCGCGGATGATCACGTCCTTGCTGCGGCCGGTGATGCGCAGGTAGCCGCGCTCGTCGATGCGGGCCAGGTCACCGGTGTCGAACCAGTCGTCGGCGTCGGTGGCGTTCAGGTGCGCGCGGTGCAGGTAGCCGCCAAAGTTGGAGCATGAGCGCAGCAGCAGCTTGCCGGGCTCGCCTGGCGGCAAGGCGTTGCCGTCCACATCCACCACCTTGATCTCCACGCCAGGCAGTGGGCAGCCATCGGTGTTGAAAGAGCGTTCATCGTCGTCCTCCAGACGGGTGAGCGTGACAGCGCCATTCTCGGTCATGCCCCAAGCCGAGACGATCTTGGCGCCCAGCGCCTTGCGCGCCTGTTCCACCAGCGGACCAGGGATGGGCGCGCCAGCGCACAAAAAGGTGCGCAGGCTGGGTACGGCTACGCCGCTGTCGGCCACCGTACGCGCCAGATCGGTGAGGAACGGCGTGGAGGCCATGGTGAAGCTGGCCTTCTCTGCATTGATCAGTGCAATGGCCTTGGTGGGCTCCCACACGTCCTGTAGCACGGCACTGGCCTGTAGGAGGATGGGCATGATCAGGCCGTACATGAAGCCCGTCTGGTGTGCCATGGGCGAGGCCATCAACACCACGTCGTCAGCATCCAGGTGCAAGCGTTCGGCGTACGGGATGATGTTGGCCATCACGGTGTTGGCCGAGTGCATAACGCCCTTGGGCTCGCCCGTGGTGCCCGACGTGTAGATGAGCTGGGTGACTTCGTCGGGGCCGGGGCGGTGGGCGGCCAGGATGGCTCGCGCATCGGGCTGCTGTTCCCATTCGGGACCGCTGAGCAGGGCGTCAAAGCTGTTGGCACCACTGCCACCGACCACCACCACATGCTTGAGGTGCGGCAGGGCGGGCTGGAGGGCGGTGATCATCTGCTCAAAATCAAAGCCCCGAAAGGTCTGGGGCGCAATCACCACCTTGGCCTCGCCATGTTGCAGCATGAACGAGAGTTCGCGCTCGCGAAAGATGTGCATCAGCGGGTTCATTACGGCACCGATGCGCGAGCAGGCCAGGTAGGTCAGCGTGAACTGCCACCAATTGGGCAACTGGCACGCCACGATGTCGCCCCGGCCCACGCCCAGGCGCGCCAGGCCCACGGCAATGCGATCAGCCATGCGTGCCAACTCGCGGTAGGTAAAGCGGGCGGTGGCTCCCGTTTCCACTTGCAGCGCGGTCAGCGCCAGCTTGTCGGGGCAGGTGGTCACGCAGGCGTCCAGCGCATCGTTAATGGTGCGGTCACGCCAGTGGCCTTCGGCCACCCGCTGCGTGCGGCGCGGGGGGAGCAGTACAGCGTCAAATTCCATGGTCTTGTCTCCTGGTGTTGTTGTGGGTGATCCGTGGCCTGCGGTGAGCTGTGGTGACTTGGGGGGGGCGCTCAGACAGGCACAAACTTGCGGCCGGCTCGGGCGCGGGCGATGATGGTTTTCATGATCTGCGCCGTGCCGTCTCCGATCTGGAAGCCCAGCACGTCGCGCAGGCGCTGCTCCATCAGTCCGCGGTCGTAGCCGCCGTGGCCAAAGCACAGCAGGCATTGGTGGATCACGTCGTAGGCCAGCTTGGGGCCCCACCACTTGGCCATGCCGGCTTCTGCGGTGTGCGGCAGACCCTTGTCCTTGAGCCACAGGCCCTGCAGGCACAGCAGGCGAGCGCCTTCGACCTCGGTGTCGAACTGCGCCAGCGGATGCGTCACGCCCTGGAACGCCGACAGCGGCTGGCCGAAGGCCTGGCGCTGGGTGATGTATTCCCAGGTTTCCTCCAGCGCCACGCGCGCCACGGCCAGGCATTGCAGACCGATGAGCGAGCGCGAGAAGTCAAAGCCGTGCATTACCTGCACGAAGCCCTTGTTCTCGTCGCCCAGGCGGTGGCTGATGGGCACGCGCACGTTCTCGAAAAAGATCGAGCCGCGGCCAATGGCGCGTTGGCCATGGCAGTCAAAGCGGTTGGTGGTGATGCCAGGTGTATCCATGGGCACCAGCACGGCGGTCACACCATGCGCGGCCTGCTCGGGTGTGCCGGTGCGACCAAACACCACGGTGATGTCGGCCTGGTCGGCGGCCGAGATGGAGGTTTTTTCACCGTTGATGACGTAATGGTCGCCATCGCGGTCGATCTTCAGGCGCAGGTTGGCGGCGTCGGAGCCGCCACGCGGCTCGGTCAGGGCGATGGCGCAGATCGCTTCGCCTTGAATGAGTTTCTGCAGCCAGGGGCCGACCACGTCAGGGTTGCCATACTTGGAC
>NZ_JBGFFF010000228.1:0-5286 GCF_056175785.1 Acidovorax sp. LjRoot204 | reverse complement strand
GCGTCGATCAGTTCATCGCTTGGGTCAATTCGACCGGCAGTGTCCCTGTCAGCAGCACAATTGCCAGCGGTGTACAAACTTGGCGCAGAATTGCATTCCCGTGAAAGTTCACTGGTTTTTAGAGGGCAAACCGGGAGACGGCCAGTTTAGGCTCATAAGCCTTTGGTTATTAATGAACCGCTTTCTATCCCGTCTCGCTTATTTGAATGGCGCGCCACCAATCGCCTTACCAGGGGCCCTACTGCCTAGGCTTCTGGCGTATCACTGCTGTTCTTCGAAGAAAGTTTGGCTTGTGAAGTTGTCCGCCATTTCGATTCGCAGACGAAAGTCAATGCTCTCCTTCTTTTTCTTCGTGCTCAGGATATGCAGTTTCACAGGCGAGTAATAGCTTGTGGTCGGAGGGACTTCGTATTCCTTCCCATAGATGGTGACCATGGATGCGGGTTCTTTCTGCTGCAGAACTGAAAACTCTCCGTTGCGCACGACCTCCATCAGTGACTTACCCCCGTCAGTACACGCGACAGTCATCGTCGGTGAACCGGTGATCTGAGAGCGCTGGTAGGAGAGCTTGCCCTCAACGATATCGCTGACTCGCGCCAGGGCCCGATGATCGTCTGTGGAAATGCTCTCGAAAATATCGATCGGCGCACTTTTCCTGAGGTATCTAAGCACATTTCTGGCTCGTCTGGCGTAGTGAGCAAATGCGAGGGTCTCGTTCATCGCCTCTATATGCTTTGGTATATGAAACTTCCCCGCTGCAGCTTGATTTCCATCGACTTCCAAGACGAACGAAACAGACGCGGATGGATCAAGAATTGCTTCAAGCAGGTTGATAAAGACGTCCAAGTAGGGAGGGTTGGCAGCCTCTTTTCCTTGCCACGCTTTTAAGTTGGTAGTCAGAGTCGATACCGAGTGAACATCATTGCGATTCGTTGGGGTGAAAGCTAATTCCACGTCCAGAAGACCGCCACATCCAGCGCCTGCAAATCGGATTTGCTTGCGCCCAGCTGTTAGTTGACCACCAATGGTTTCAAAAATTGCCGGTTCGATCTGGGGCGCAAGTATCTTCAACACGGCTGGACGTGCCATCGGCATGATCGTTATCGATGCTAGGTCGGCATCTTTGTGCAGCACGTCGAAGATTCTTGATCCTTCAAACACGACCCCATCGAGTGGCAGCGTCGCTTCACGGCCCTCGTCAATGGACGCCTGAAGGCCCTTGCGCCAGACATCAGCCGATTCCTGTCCAATCTTGATGGAGAAAGACACGGTCTCTTTCGCGCCCACGGTAATCGTTGTGTTGCCACCCGAGTACGCCGTTGAAACAGTGAACCTTGGATCCACCGCTTCCAATTGATCGACCAAGGCTTTGTGCACGTTGCCTATGGCTTCTGGATAAAACCCAGGCGTTCGGGTGCCCATGGCCATGGCCGCCATGCGATAGATATCCTTTTCATCGGGAAGCCGCTTGCCTTGCTCCATCAGAGCCCTTGCCTCAGCCGATGTTTTCCATGCTTTGAGCGTTTCTGCAGGGTACGAGTCCGGATCTCGGTCGATGATCGTCGAGCATGTCTGGCATAGCCAGATGATGTTGCCAAAGCCGCGCCGGTCCTCTGCGGTCATTGCAGCGAGATAACGCGGCCCCCCAGGCGATGCCGCATGAATATGCGCGCCGACCCCCACATTGGAGAAGTCAATTTCGCCCACTGGCGCGGAGGTGGTGGCGCGGCAATCGGGATTGGAGCAACGACCCGCCACCCGCTGGTAAGCCTGATTCTTGGTCGGTTTCGTGAAGTCGTCGCGTGCCATTGGATCGTCGCTAGGTTGTATGCAGATACTGTGTGGAGCTTTTTCGCCGACTGGCGGCCGACGTGCAAGCAATCAATGGCCGTCCATCGGTTTTTTCTTGCGAGCGGGCCTGGGCGGCGGTTGAAACTGCGCCACCAATCCG
The DNA here is from genome assembly GCF_056175785.1 of Acidovorax sp. LjRoot204. Lineage (NCBI taxonomy): Bacteria > Pseudomonadati > Pseudomonadota > Betaproteobacteria > Burkholderiales > Comamonadaceae > Acidovorax > Acidovorax sp. LjRoot204. Next base: position 3,335 of record NZ_JBGFFF010000228.1, on the reverse strand, counting down.
CGCAGGGTGTCAGCCTCCGCTTTGTGCTGCGCCACTGCCTGCAGTGCCTGCTGTAGCTCAACGCCTTGCAGTTGGTTCACGCGGGCGCTCTCGGCCAGCGAAGCCCGTGCGCTCTCCAGGTCTGCGGCCAATCGTGTCTGGACTGCGTTGGCCTCCAGGACCTTGGCATGGTGATCACGCTCCACTTCTGCGAGCTTGCCCCGCAGCTGCTCCAGTTGCTTGTCTACCTGCGTTCGAGCAGTGCGCTCCCGATCAATTTCACGAAGCGCGCGACGCTCGGCCTCGGCCGCACGGGAGGCCGCCTCATCGATGGCCGCACGCCCCTTGTCAAGTTCAGCACTGAAATGCTGCCTGCTCTTCGATTGCTCCAGCTTCAGCTCATCCACCTGCCTGGACAGCGCCTCACCTCGCGCTGTGCTCGCAGCGTGCGCACGCCGTTCTTGCTCAAGCTCTGCAGCAAGGGCCTGAGCTCGGGTCTCCAGTTCGGTGACTTTGGTCTGTGCGGTCTGTATCTGTGTCTCCAGGACGGCGCTTCGCTGCAGAGCCTCCTGCAGGTCTGCCTGTGCACTCTGGGCCTCTGCGTGTACCTCGACGCGCAGGACCGCTAGCTCCTCGCGTGCCAACTCCGTTGCCTGGGTCCACAGCACGCTGACCGCCTGGCCTGCGGCCTCTTTAAGCGCCTCCGGTAGATCGGGGTGATCGATCTCCACCCGAGCCTTGCCGCGCAGATCCTCCCAGAACTTGGCCAGCGCTTCGGCCGGGGCGCTCATGGAGCCCTTGCGCACATGCTGATAGAGCTTGCTGGCTGTGGGCGTGATGCCGTATCGGAAGAACAGCAACGCGCAAACCTCGCGGTACAACGCTTTCGTGTCGCTGAAACGCTCCCGCAGGGCCTCAACTTCGGCTTGGATTTCTGATTCTTCGCTCATTTTTAAATAATACAACGTACAACGTATGAATCAATGATTTATTTCCCAATCTCTGGACATAATTACTCTAATGTCCATAGAATTTGGCCCATGAGCAGTTTGACCATCGCACCGGCCGTTTTGGCGCATCTTGAGCCTTTGGAGGGCTTGGTGCTGCCCCTTCACCTGTCCGGAGAGCGTGGCCGAAATCGGGCCCAGGGCCTACCCCAGGTAGCGGCCAATGACGACCGCTCTGCAGTTTTGGCTTGGCTGGCGCGCTACAAGGATTCACCGGCCACGCTGGCCAGCTATCGCAAGGAGGCGGAAAGACTGCTGCTTTGGTGTGTGCACCAGCACGGAAAGGCCCTGTCCGATCTGACCCATGAGGATTTCCTGGTCTACGAGTCCTTTCTGGAAGATCCCCAACCGGTTGATCGATGGGTCATGCAGGTCGCGCAGAAGGCTCCTAGGTCCTCGCCCCACTGGCGTCCGTTCGCAAAGCCGCTGGACCGGCAGAGCCAGCGCCAGGCCCTGTCGATCCTCAACAGCCTCTTCAATTGGTTGGTTCAAGCCGGGTATCTGGCAGGCAACCCCTTGGCTCTGCGCCGCCGCAAATCAGTGGCTCGCCCCGCCAAGACCAGCAGGTTCTTGCCGCACGAACACTGGGCGCAAGTACGCGCAACGATTGAGTCCCTTCCCACGAGCACGCCTCGCCTCGCTCTCCAAGCGGCCCGATATCGGTGGCTCTTCTCACTCCTCTACATCGGTGGGCTGCGGATTTCGGAGGTCTGTAACAACTCGATGGGCGACTTTTACTGGCGACGGGGAGCCGACGGACGGGAGCGCTGGTGGCTGGAAATTCGTGGCAAGGGAGAAAAAACCAGAGTGATCCCCGCGACAGACGAGTTGGTCTCAGAGCTGATGCGCTACCGAAAGTCGAATGACCTGGGACCTCTACCTCATGAGGGCGATTCCTCCCCACTGCTCCTGCCGTTGATTGGTGGGTCTAAACCTATGGGACGCAGTGCGGTGCACGAGTTGGTCAAGACCATCTTCCGTGAAACCGCAGCCCGCCTGCGCGCGCTAGGTCCTGACCATGAGGCCGCTGCCTCTCATGTAGAGCAGGCCTCAGCCCACTGGATGAGACATACGGCGGGCACTCACCAGAGCGACAACATGGATCTCAAGGCTGTGCGCGACAACCTGGGGCACGCAAATATTTCTACCACCAGCATCTATGTGCACACGGAAGACGATGTGCGCCATGACCAGACCACAAAAGCGCACAAGCTGGGGTGGTCGGTTTGATCGCGAGAAGTTGATCCTGTCGTTCAGTTGCGTGACATGCCATAAAAAGGTACCTCATCGGGAACTGGTTGCAGGTGCTGCTGCAGATATTCGAGTTTCGCCAACAGTTCGTCAAAGGTAATCACCTCCACGTCCTTGCAGGCGTTGCGGAAAACCTCAAAACAACGCAGTTCATGCTCTTCAATAGGGCGTCGTCCAGCAAGCACAACGCATCTGACCACATCCGCCCGGGAGGGGCGCAGAGATGGGTTATCGAAAACATGTGTCTGCCACCGAGTGCGCAACTCACTTTGTTGATGCAGCACCTGGGTGATAGCGCCACTAAGTTCTGAATGAGGGCCGAAAACATGCGGTTTCCTGTACGGCGTGACAAGCATCAAGGGTGCATCTGGGGTTTTGATTTCCACAATGGCAAGCGCTTGACCTTGCTCCTTGAAGAGGAAGTCCCCAATCTGCGCGCCCGACCCTGTCAGGCCTGATCCTTGAGCATGAAACTGCGTGTGAGACAGTTCGACAGGTCGAGCAAAAGCCAAACTCAAGACGAATTTATGCTGTTCAAAGAAACGTTGCCAGAGGTGTTCACCGAGCTTCTTCTCCAGCATATCTCGGTACTTGCCGATCATCGCTGTAAGCGTGGCTCGCTCGATTTCCGCGTGTAGTTTCAAGAGCTCAGTAGGTGCCTCGGCCGCCAACTCATCGACCTGCTTTCGCACTGTCTGAACATTGGCTAGACGCTCCGCGCGCTCGCGACTGGAGGTCTGCGCGGCGCTTTCGCGTCGTACCCGCACCAAAGGTGGAGCAACCCGCTCGATCCGTTGGAACTTCTCGGGATTGATTCTCGTGAGCACGTCGTCATAAACGAGGCCCTGCTGGATCCTTTGGATCAGGCTTCGCCCACGGGTCTTGGTCCGGTTGAAGGCGCGGCGCAGGCTGTCCAGTTCACTCTGGTCGATAAACACCGTGCGCCCATCCAGGCGCATTTCTGTTTTTTTCCCAATGGTAAGAATGTCTGCTTGCTGTACCAGCGACAGGACCCGCCAAACTGTGTCGAGATCTTTGATAAGGCCAAGCCCGTCACCAGGCAGATCAAAAATGCTCGATGCCAGTCTTAATGCGACG
>NZ_JBGFFF010000227.1:0-5299 GCF_056175785.1 Acidovorax sp. LjRoot204 | reverse complement strand
GCCCGATGGGGCAAGCCCGGGGCGCCGTCCAGGAGCCTTCCGAGCGCCCGGTTCAGGCCATTGCGCGCTGGATCAGCAGCTTCTGGATGTCCGAGGTGCCTTCGTAGATCTGGCACACSCGCACGTCGCGRTARATGCGCTCSASCGGRAAGTCGTTCACSWMRCCRTAGCCGCCCAGCGTCTGGATSGCGGCGCTGCASACGCGYTCGGCCATYTCGCTSGCGAACAGCTTGGCCATGGCGGCTTCCTTSAGGCASGGSYKKCCGGCRTCKCGCAGSSYGGCGGCGTGCCAGATGAGCTGGCGCGCGGCTTCGAKCTGCGTGGCGCARTCGGCCAGGCGAAAGCCGACGGCCTGGTGGTTGAAGATGGCGGTGCCGAAGCTTTCGCGCTCTTTGGAATATGCCAGCGCCGCATCGAACGCGCTGCGCGCCATGCCCACGCTCTGCGCSGCRATGCCGATGCGGCCGCCTTCGAGCGCGCCCAGGGCGATCTTGTAGCCCTCGCCCTCGGCGCCGATGAGGTTYTCSRCSGGGAYGCGGCAGYYGTCGAARTTGATCTGCGCCGTGTCGCTGCTGTGCTGGCCCAGCTTGTCTTCCAGCCGCGCCACCACGTAGCCGGGGTTGTTGGTGGGCACTAGGAAGGCGCTCATGCCCTTCTTGCCCGCGCCCTTGTCGGTGACGGCGATGACGATGGCCACATGACCGTTCTTGCCGCTGGTGATGAACTGCTTGACCCCGTTGATCACGTATTCGTCGCCCTGCTTCACCGCCGTGGTGCGCAGGGCGGAGGCGTCGGAGCCCACATGTGGCTCGGTCAGGCAAAACGCACCCAGCATTTCGCCACGCGCCAGCGGCGTGAGCCAGTCGCGCTTTTGCTGCGCGTTGCCGTAGCGCATGAGGATGGCGTTGACCGGGCAATTGGTCACGCTGATGGCGGTGCTGGTGCCGCCGTCACCGGCGGCGATCTCTTCGAGCACCAGCGCGAGCGTGAGGTAGTCGAGGTGGGCGCCGCCAAACTCTTCGGGCACACAGATGCCATACGCGCCCAGCGCGGCCAGGCCCTGGTGGGCCTCCTTGGGGAAGTGGTGTTCCTTGTCCCAGCGTGCGGCATTCGGCCACAGCTCGGTTTGCGCAAAGTCGCGCACCGCGTCGCGGATCATTTCCTGGTCTTGGGTCAGCAGCATGGGAGTGTCTCCAGAGTCGTTGTTCAAAAATTCGGGGGCTTGGTGGCTTGCGGACTACCAGTGGGCAGCGCGGCGGCCGTCGTAGTGCAGCAGGCGGCCCTTGTCGGCAGCGGTCACGCTGGCCAGCGTGCTGCGCAGGCCGCGCACACTGTCTTCCACCGTCAGCGGCGCACCGCCGCCGCCCATGTCGGTCTGCACCCAGCCGGGGTCGATGGTGATCAGCGTGGCGCCGGGGTAGTCGTGCTGCGCGGCGGCCACGGCCATGTTCAGCGCGGCCTTGCTGGTGCGGTACAGCCACGAACCGCTGCTTTGCACGCTGCCGATCTGCGACATGGAGGACGACAGAAACGCAAACACGCCGCCCGCCTCCACCACCAGGGGCGCCACCTGCGGAATGGCCTGCATGGCGCCCAGCACGTTGGTGTGCATGACGGCATCAAAGTCTTGCTGCGTGGGTGGGGTGAGCGCGTTGGGGCGGCGGATGACACCGGCCACATACAGCGCCAGGTCCAGCTTTTCGCCGTCGAGCTGCCAGGCCAGGCCGCTCACGCTGGCGGGGTTGGCCACATCCACGGTGAGCGCCTCGGCGCCCAGCGCCAGCACGCGCTCGCGGCCGGCGTCGTCGCGCACGGTGGCGATCACGCGGCGCCCGGCTTCGGTGTACTGGCGCACCAGCTCCAGGCCGATGCCCCGGGACGCGCCCATCACGAGTATGGAGTTCATTTTCAAGCCCAATATGCCGCAAGCGCTAGTGAATCATGCGCCAACAGCTATCAATTCAGGAGTAAAAAAAACAGCGGCACCCACTCAGGCAGACAGGTATCCGGCGTACTCGAAATAGCCCGACCACGCGGGGTCGTACGCCACCTTCAGCTCCAGCGATGCCGCCTCGTCGCGCAGCAGCAAGGGTGCCAGGGTCTGTTTGGCCAGTTGCTCGTCGCTCACGTAGTACAGCGCCTGCCGGCGGCCCGCGCGCATCAGCGTCAACACCAGAATGCCCAGCTGCGGCACCTGGAGCAGCGTGGCTGCTTGCTCGTGCAGGTCTTGCACGGCGGTCAGTGTGTCGCTGTCGGGCACCGCCAGGTCCACGGTGAGGGCATAGGCCAGGTCGGCCCGCATGGCCACAGCGCTGGCACTGGTGTTGACCATGACCACGCCGGTCTCGGGCGCGTCTTCGCTGTCGATGTCGTCAGGAGGCAGTTCGTTGCCGTCCTCGTCGATGGGGCAATCAAACTGCAGTTCCAGCCCGTCCCACTCGGCATCGCCCGTGGGAAAGTGGCCGGTGTGGCCCAGGGTGTCGGTCCAGTAGCGGTCGAACACTGGGGGCAGCTGGCTCAGCGGCACCCAAGGCGTGTGGGTGTCGCCGGGCTCGCCCACAAAGTCCACCGCGCCCACCTTCACGGCAAAGTCGTACTCGCCCAGCACATGGTCGAGCATGATGAACGCCATGTTGCGCGCATGGTCCTGGTAGTCGCTGGGGATCTCGCGGCCAAAGCGGATCTCCAGCGCCGCCTGCCCGCCATCCTGCTCCAGCGCCACCAGCACTTCGGACGTGGCCAGCTCAAAGCCTTCCATGCCGATGGGAAAGTCCGGCTGCGTGGTGCGCGCGCGAAACGCGCGCACGCGGTAGTGCGGCAGCGCGGGTGCGGCCGCCACCACCTGCGCCAGCAACGGAAACCGCTCGATGCTGCCATGGGCCGTGACGATGAGGTCCACCACGGCATCGGCATCGTCGCCGGACATCTCCAGCGCCAGGCCTTCCAGGTGCTGATCGATCAGCGCATTGGCCGCCCCCACGCGCTCGCGCAGCGGCTGGGCCTGGAGCGATGCCTGGGCATCCGAAAACGCGCGCCAGAAGGCGCCGATGGCGGGAGAGGGAGTGGTCATCGCGGTCCTTGTGCAAAGTCGGGGATCATCCCATCTCCAGCCAGCGGCCTCAGACGAGTTCCAGCGCCACGGCCGTGGCCTCGCCACCGCCGATGCACAGCGTGGCCAGGCCCTTGGTCAGGCCGCGCGCCTTGAGGGCATGGATCAGCGTGACCATGATGCGCGCACCGCTGGCGCCGATGGGGTGGCCCAGTGCGCAGGCGCCACCGTTCACGTTGACCTTGTCATGGGGCAGGTCCAATTCCTTCATCAACGCCATGGGCACCACGGCAAAGGCTTCGTTGATCTCCCACAGCTGCACGTCGCCCACTTGCCAACCGGCCTTGGCGAGTGCCTTTTGTGTGGCGCCCAGGGGGGCGGTGGCAAACCACTCGGGCTCCTGCGCATGGGTGGCGTGGCTCACGATGCGGGCGACGGGCTTGCAACCCAGCTTCTTCGCGGTGGACTCGCGCATCATCACCAGCGCGGCCGCGCCGTCGTTGATGCTGGAGCTGGAGGCGGCGGTGATGGTGCCGTCCTTYTTGAACGCGGGCTTSARSGTGGCGATCTTSTCGAGCTTGACCTTGCCCGGGCCTTCGTCCACGGACACCACGGTCTCGCCCGCACGGGTCTTGACGGTGACGGGCACGATCTCGGCCGCGAAGGCGCCCGACTCGGTGGCCGCCTTGGCGCGCTGCACGCTGGCRRTGGCAAACGCRTCYTGCTGCTCGCGCGTRAAGCTGTACTTGGCSGCGCAGTCTTCGCCRAAGGTGCCCATGCWGCGGCCCGCYTSGTARGCGTCTTCCAGGCCGTCGAGCATCATGTGGTCGAAGATGCGGTCGTGGCCCAGGCGGTAGCCGCCGCGGCCCTTTTGCAGCAGGTAGGGGGCGTTGGTCATGCTCTCCATGCCGCCCGCCACCATCACGTCGTGCGTGCCGGCCAGCAGCATGTCGTGCGCCATCATTGCGGCCTTCATGCCGGAGCCGCACATCTTGCTGAGCGTGACGGCGCCCGCGCCCTTGGGCAGGCCGCCTTTGAACGCCGCCTGGCGCGCGGGTGCCTGGCCCTGGCCGGCCATCAGGCAGTTGCCAAACAGCACTTCGCCCACGGCGTCGGGCGAGACACCTGCACGCTCGATGGCGGCCTTGATGGCGGCGCCACCCAGGTCGTGCGCGGCCAGGCTGGAGAAGTCGCCCTGCAACGAGCCCATGGGGGTGCGTGCAGCGCCAACGATGACGATGGGGTCTTGGATGGACATGGTGAAGGTCTCCTGGGTAAGGGTCTGAGGAAAAGTGGGGACGAAAACCGGGGTTTTGGCGGGCGCTCAGCGGGCCGCAGCGCCTTGCGCAAAGCGCCGCTCCGCGTCGTAGGGGAAAACATCAAACATATGACCCGCCTGGATGCGCTCCTTGTGCGACTGCCAGAACGCGGCGTCGAGCAGGTCGGCGTGGTGCTGCATGAACACCTCGCGCACCGCGTCGTTGCCCAGCAGGAAGGGGCCAAAGGTTTCGGGGAACACATCGCGCGGGCCCACGCTGTACCAGACCTCGCCGCTCATCTCTTCTTCCTCGTTGCGCGGCGTGGGCACGCGGCGGAAGTTGCAGTCGGTGAGGTATTCGATCTCGTCGTAGTCGTAGAACACGACCTTGCCGTTGCGCGTGACACCAAAGTTCTTCCASAGCATGTCGCCKGGRAAGATGTTGGCSGCCACSAKGTCCTTGATGGCGTTGCCGTATTCGATGACGCTGTGCTCCATCTGCTGGCGCGCGCGCGGGTCGGACAGGCCGGTGTCRAAGGCCTCYTGCAGGWAGATGTTGAGCGGGATCATGCGSCGCTCGATATAGAGGTGCTTGATGATCACCTCGGTCTGGCCGTCGCCATCGCGGTCGCTGATTTCGAGCTGGCTGGGGGCGAACTTCTCGATCTCGGCAATCAGGGCATCATCAAAGCGGTCGCGAGGAAAGGCGACCTCGCTGTACTCCAGCGTGTCGGCCATGCGGCCCACGCGGTCGTGCTGCTTGACCAGCAGGTACTTGGCCTTGATCTGCTCGCGCGTGGTTTCCTTCTGSTGCGGGAAGWAGTCCTTGATGASCTTGAACACGAACGGGAASSWCGGCAGGTCGAACACCAGCATSACCATGCCCTTGATGCCGGGSGCKATGCGGAASYGGTCGCTSGARTRSTTCAGGTGSKASAGGAAGTCGCGGTAGAACAGCGTCTTGCCYTGCTTGGCMAGGCCCAGKGCGTTGT
>NZ_JBGFFF010000226.1:0-5347 GCF_056175785.1 Acidovorax sp. LjRoot204 | reverse complement strand
GTCCTGCTCGATCTTGTTCCAGGCACCCCCGTTGTGCTGAGCATTCTGGGGGACCATGTTCGCGAGACTGAAGCTCTGGGCCATGGCTGTTGGCGTCGGCATGTCTCCTGCAGGTGCCATATGCCCACGGCTGTAGCCTGAGTTCTTGTAGTCCTCCAGCTCCGCCCGTTCGCCACTCGGGAGTCGCGCATCCGCAAAGAACCGCTTCGCCCGTTTTTCGTCAGCGTCCTCGATGAGCCTGCGGTTCAAGCGCTGGGCCACAAACACCGGTGTCTTGGTCGCCCCGGAGTGCAGTGCCGCAAACGCTTCATAGCAAAGCTCGCGCAGCTGTGGCCGGGGCGTGATGGCCGGAGGAGTGCCACTCGCAAAGAACTGCGGGCACTGCGCAAAGGAGGTCGGCTCGGGCGTGAGCAGCGCCGCACTGTCGAACTGCGGAGAACGTGCCCAGGAGAGATTCGGGAGAGCAGCGCCAGCAAGAGACAGGGCCAGCACAGCCGTCAGGCGCACACGGCCTGGCCAAGAGAAGAAGCGATTCACAGAAGAGGCATTCGAGTCGAATTTGACGGAGCCCGATTGGAGCACCGTTCATGTCTCTCTCCTGGCCCGAATGCTCGGATCCCGCAGGGTTTTACAGCTGCTTGCAGAGGTGGGGGCCACAAACAGAAAGGGCTCCCAAAGGGAGCCCGATCTGCCTGCCCGCCCCTGCGGTTCAGTTAACACTCCCCATGGCAACAGCACCCGCAAATGCAAAGTGCCACCACCATGGGAAGTCCCTCAACTGCTTCAATCCAACTCAAGCAGTTGGTCTACCAATTACATGGCGCTGAATTCGCCGTGGGGGATCTGGCCGGTGCGCACAGCTTCAGCAGCCTGTGCACGCACGGCAGCGCGGTCAGCGGTGCTCTTGTAGGTCAACACACGCGAGCCTTCAGGCTCCATGTTGTGGGTGCGGGCTTCGACGACAGCCTCGGCAGTCACTTCAGCGCGGGTGCGGTTCGTGTCGAACTTCAGGGCAAATTGCGAGCCATCGGCTTCGTCAGCATGGGCGGCGAAGGCGGCGAAAGCGGCAACAGCGGCAACGGAGAGGAAACGAGCGGTCTTGTTCATGATGAAAATCCTTATAAATTAAAAAGCGTCTAAAAAGATGGATGCGAGATTCGGCGTCAACGTCTCGTGTCCAATTCGTGGAAGCGTGTGGCCGCAGTTGACCTGCGTAATGTCTGCCTTTGCCAGGAAGCAGTGGTCCCCAGGCAACCAGGACAACGCCTAACCTAAGACGCTTACTTGATGAAGTTCAGTAGATCTTGGTTGAGGCGATCTTTGTGTGTATCGGTGATGCCATGTGGAGCGCCGGCATACTCGATCAGCGTCGCTCCCTTCACCAGCTTCACGGCAGCGCGGGCGCTGGTCTCGATAGGTACGATCTGGTCGTCGTCTCCGTGGATGATCAGCGTGGGCACATTCACCAGCTTCAAGTCTTTGACGAAGTTCGATTCCGAGAAGGCCTTGATTGAGTCGTAGGTGGCCTTGTGGCTGCCTTGCATGCCCTGGACCCAGAAGCTATCGATCAAGCCTTGGGAGCTCTTGGATCCTGGACGGTTGAAGCCGAAGAACGGACCGCTTGCGATATCCTTGTAAAGTTGAGAGCGGTTATCCAACGAAGCCTTGCGCAGGCCATCGAACACGTCAATGGGCACACCTGTTGGGTTGTCTGCATTTCGGACCATGATGGGTGTTACTGCGCTGACCAGGATCAATTTCTTGACCCGTCCTGTGCCGTGCCGACCGATGTAGCGAGTCACTTCGCCGCCACCGGTAGAGAAACCCACCAGCGATACCTCGCGCACATTGAGCGCATTGAGAACGGCAGCCAAATCATCAGCGTACTGGTCCATGGTGTTATTTGCCCAGGCTTGCCCTGAGCGTCCGTGGCCACGGCGGTCGTAAGCGATCACGCGGTAGCCGCGCTCTGCCAGGAACTGCATCTGCGATTCCCAACTATCCGAGTTCAGTGGCCAGCCGTGGCTGAAAGAAACTACCGGACCGTCCTTTGGTCCCCAGTCCTTGTAATAAAGCTGTGTGCCGTCATTGGCAGTGATGAACTGCGAGACGGCTTGCTTGCCGGCTGCGATCACTTGGGTGGCGGCGGTAGCCGAAATGGCGGTCAAGGATGTGGCGCCGATGAGGGCAGCGACGATAGCGGTTTTGATTTTGAACATGACTGTTCTTTGCGTAATTGAGAGTGGAGTTGTAAGAGAACTCAGATTGCGATGTTCAGAACGACATCCACGTTTCCGCGGGTGGCATTCGAGTAAGGGCAAACTTGATGTGCTTGGTGCACCAGGGAATCGGCATCTGCACGTGAGATACCGGGAAGAGAGACTGTCAACTGCACCGTTAACGCGAAGCCCGTTGGGATCGGACCGATCCCGACCTTTGCGTCGACCTTGCTGTCGGTCGGCATGTTGAGCTTGGCCTTATTGGCAACGAACTTCAAAGCACTCAGGAAACAGGCCGAATAGCCGGCTGCAAAGAGCTGCTCTGGGTTTGTACCGCTACCCCCAGCTCCGCCCAGCGCGGTCGGGGTTGAAAGGCTCACGCGTAAGGCGTTGTCTGAGGATTCGGCGTAACCTTCTCGGCCGCCTGTGGCAAAAGCTTCAGCGGTGTAGAGGACTTTATCGGGGGACATAGATGCTCCTAAGTTGCAGAGAATTGCCTGTCATTCGGCAGATAGAACTTTGAGCCATAAACAGATACTATTGATGTCTTGTAGTTCGAGAAATTTTGCCTGGAGTACAGATTGACAGATCGATTGGCTGCGCTTTTCGCTCATTTCGCTGTGAGTGCGCGCACTTTTCACATCGGGGCTCTATGCGGCGTGAACTCGCTTGGGCATGAGGTCGGAGTTGGACAGTTGCACCTAGTGAGGGAAGGGGGGGTTGAGGCCTACCATGGCGCCAATGACCCGGTTCGAATCGAGCAACCGTCCTTGCTGCTGTATCCAAGACCTCTACAGCGCCGGTTCATCACAGACCCCATCAAGGGGGCCGATATGGTCTGCGCAGACCTGCTCTTTGAAGGTGGCGCTGCCAACCCGATCGTGTCGGCGCTTCCCGACTTTGTTTGCATGCCGTTGGAACGGCTGCCCGAGAGCACTTATGTGCTGTCTCTGCTGTTTACTGAGGCCAACGCCAACCGATGTGGTCGCCAAAAGATCCTCGACAGCCTCTTTGAGGTGTTGATAGTTCAAGTCTTGCGCGAGCTCATGGAGCAGCGCCAAGTTGCATCTGGATTGCTTGCCGGGATGAGCCACCCAAAGTTGAGAAGAGCTCTCGTATCTTTGCATGAGAGTCCCTCGAAGGTTTGGTCGTTGGAGGAACTAGCTGCCGTGGCAGGGATGTCGCGTACCGCTTTCGCCAACAGATTTAAGAGCACAGTGGGGGTGACACCAGGTCAATACCTGCTCGAATGGCGCATGGGGCTGGCCCAAAAGCTATTGCGCGAAGGAGTCGACCTCCGCAATGTGGCCGATCGCGTCGGATACGGGGATGAAACCACACTCTCCCGAGCCTTCAAGTCACACTTTGGACTATCGCCACGGGAGTGGAAGAAGACAGATGCTTAGGTGCCGGCCGGAGGACGCTGGCAGTTGATAGCCCTATGTCGAGGTTCGGAATCGGAGGGGCGCAAGCTGCCTGGGCAGGTGGGATAGTCGGCAATCGTTCGCGTGTCGTCGTAAAGCGACTGTGCTTTTACGCCATATCAAAGAGGCCCGATAAATCAGTGAGGTGAGGAACCACCATGAGTCTCTGGTCATCTCGGCTGATGACCAGTGCACAGATACTCTTGGGAAACATAAATTGGGGAATCAATCCAATCGTCTGCAAACCATTGCCCCATTGTGAGGGGCTGCGGCAAACGCATGGAATTGATCCTTTTTTACGACATTCTCAAGTAGAAAGTCACTCCAGTGGAGCTCAGGCTTTGTGTCTTTTGAGCGTAAAAGTGACCCACTAAATCCCAGTGGGTCAGATTTGAGTGGAAATCAAAATAGGGGTGTTTCTAAGCGAATTTATGTTGAACTGCACCCGAATGGATGTTTACGAACTCTCTTTAAGCAGTGAGAACGATTCTTCCTTCCAGATTGCGATTCTCCATTTTTTCATGCGCAATTTGCGCCTGTTCAAAGGGGAAAACTTCAATTTCCAGTGATCCTAAGCCTCTTGAGACGGCGCTAATAGCAGCGTTAAGTGCCGGCTGGATGCATTCTGGATGCATCGGTAAATATGCCCCTGCATTGAAACCAGCGATGCTGGTATTCCCTAGCCAAAAATCGTTTGAGCTGACGCGATGATCCCAGTCCTCACTTGCATTACCAACAACAATCAATCGACCAGTTGGCTTGAGAAGCTTTACAAGCTCAGTTCGCAATGCGCCTCCTACGGGATCGATGATGACGTCGAATTTCTCATTCAGCTCTCCAAATTTCGATGAATCCACGATTTGATCGTAGGGAAGCTTGGTATTGAGAGCCGATCCCATGCGGGTGTTTCTCACAGCACCGACCACGCGTGGTACGCCCAGCCATTTGGCCATCCCAGGGAAAGCAGAGGCAAACCCTCCCAAGGCCCCATTGATAAGCACAGAGTTTTGCGCACTAAGGTGTGCGACTTCAGTGAGTGCAATGTATGCCATTGCTGCATTCGGTACCACTGACACTGCCAATTCGGAGCTGATGGAGGATGTCTCGATGGAAGCAACGAGATTGGCATTCGCAACGTACTGGGAGGCATAGCCGCCAGATCCGCTGATTGACATCGCCACCACCCGTTCGCCTACTTTGAGCCCGGTCACTCCTGCGCCAAGTGCTTTGATCACGCCGACCACTTCCAGACCGGGGACGAATGGGGGGCTCGCCATTCCCGGGACATTCTTGAAGTGACCTTTTCGAATGAACACATCAATGAGTCCTACGGCAGCGTGAGTGACCTCAATCACCACTTGTCCGTGCTCAGCGACTGGATCGGGGAGCTCTACCACTTCAAGCACCTTTGGGGTGCCGAACTCTGTTGCAACAACTGCTTTCATGGCAAAAACCTTTCTTAGTTAAGAGTCTGTTTAACGCACCTGTTGATGCGTTAAAAGAAGTGTAGAGCACAATTCAACTTAACGCAACATGGTGTGCGCTAAAATCTCGCGCATGAAAGTACGCGCACGATCTGCTGAAGACAAAGAACTTAGAGCTGCTAGCCTTTTGAGAGCGGCGGAGGACCTGAGCATTGAGCGCGGTGGCGTCCGATTCCTAACCCTTTCTGAAGTGACGGACCGTGCCGGCCTCCACCGTACC
>NZ_JBGFFF010000225.1:0-5496 GCF_056175785.1 Acidovorax sp. LjRoot204 | reverse complement strand
GCGAACTGGCCGTGCAATCGGCCAACGCTTCCAACAGCGCCGGCGACCGTCAGGCCCTGCARCAGGAAGTCGGCCAGCTGGTGTCTGAGCTGGACCGCATTTCGCAAACCACCGARTTCAACGGTCAGAAGCTGCTGGACGGCACCTTTGGTACGCAACAGTTCCAGGTGGGCGCCAACGCCAACCAGACCATCGTGGCGGCAACGGGCAATCTGCGCACCACGGTGTACGGCAACAACCAAAACGTGGCATCGAACGGCTCGGGCATCGGTGCTCAGGCCACCGTGGCAGCGGGCGCGACTTCCAACGGCGTAGCTGCTGGCACCATTGCCATCAGCGGCTACCTGGGTACTAATAGCATTGCGGCAGGGTCGAACGCGACGGCCAAGGCAACAGCCGATCAGATCAATGGTATGAAGGCCACCACCGGTGTGACTGCCACTGCCCGCACCGAAGTGCGTTTGGGTGGCATGGCCTCGGCTGGTTCCTATTCGCTGACCTTGCAGGGCGACAATGTTGGGTCTGCTGCCGCCGTCACGGTGTCGTTCACGCTGACCTCTGCCACTGGCACCGACCGCCTGTCGGCTGCAGTGTCCGCCATCAACGACCAGGCTGCCAAGACCGGCATCAACGCTGCTCTGAGCTCGGACGGCACGCAAGTGATTCTGACCAACGCTACCGGCAACGACATCGTGGTGGGTGACACAGCCAATGCCAATGCTGCCAATGTGACCGTCACCGGCTACGATGCAGCTGGTGCCAGCAACGGTACGGCCCAGACCCTGACTGCCAACTCTGCCGCAGAAATGGTGAATACGGGCGGCTACATCGTCCTGGATTCGGAAAAGTCGTTCGCTGTGGACTCTACTAGTGCGACCCAACTGGATGACGGTGGCTCTGCATTGCAGGCTGTGGCCAACCTGGACGTGACCACGTTCAGCAACGCGACCAATGCGCTCAAGACCGTGGACTCTGCCCTGGCCTTCATCAACGGCGAGCGTGCCAAGCTCGGTGCCCTGCAGTCGCGCTTTGAAACGTCGATCAGCAACCTGCAAGTGACGTCGGAAAACCTGTCCTCCTCGCGTTCGCGTATCCTGGACGCCGACTTTGCCGCAGAAACCGCCAACCTGTCGCGCGCTCAGATCCTGCAACAGGCCGGTACGGCGATGGTGGCTCAGGCCAACCAGCTGCCGCAAGGTGTGTTGGCCCTGCTGCGTTAATAGGCAGAGGGCATGGCAGTCAGGGCGTTGCAGCGCCCTGAAGTGGCCCAGGCGGCGGCAGATTTCTGTCGCCGCCCTTTGGCTTTTTGGGACAGCGGGTGCCAGGACCGCTGGATAAGACGGGTTTCCTGGCGTGTTTACGGACRTTCTTGATCGCCGTTCGGCGCCATAATTTCCGTTGGACCAGTTCAGGAGGTTTGTATGGCAACCATTTCATCCCCAGGTGTCGGCACGAATGGACTTGATGTCAAAAACATCATCTCCCAGCTCGTCGCCCTGGAAAAAAAGCCCCTGGACACGCTCAAGCTGCAAGCGGCCACGGTCAATACCAAGATTTCCGCCTTTGGGCAGATCAAGTCGCTGGTCTCCACGCTACAGGACGCTGCTGGCAAGCTGACCAGCGTGACCGGGTGGAATGGTGTGGCCACCACGTCATCCGACTCCAAATATGTTTCCGCCACTGCCGTTGGGGGCACGCTGCCCACAACGTTCAGTGTGGAAGTCCAAAGCCTTGCCAAGGCACAGGCCACAGCGTCGGCCGCTTTGCTGCCCGTAGGTGGTGCGCTCGGGGCGGGTACGCTGCGCCTTGAATTGGGCAAGTGGAGTGTGGCGCCCGCATCGTTCACGCCAGGCAGTGGCCAGCCCGTGGACATCAGCATCAGCGCCAGCGACAAACTGTCGGATGTGGCCAGCAAGATCAATGGCGCCAATGCAGGGGTCACTGCGTCGATTCTCAGCGACGCTTCGGGCGAGCGTTTGCTGCTGCGCAGCAAGAGCACTGGTGAGGAATTCGGATTTCGACTGAGCGTGATGGAAGGTGGTGATACGGATCCCCAGAGTGCCGGCAACACCGATGCCACGGGTTTGTCCCGCCTCGTTAATGGCGCCACGGTCACACAGGCTGCCGCCAATGCCAAGGCCACGGTCAACGGGATCGCGGTGTCTTCGGCCACTAATACGTTTGCGTCCACGATTTCGGGTGTAACTTTCAAGGCCGAGCAAGTGACGACGGCTCCCATTGATATCACCGTGAGCAAGGACAACTCTGCCATCCAGTCCAACATTGATGGATTCGTGAAGGCCTATAACGCCATCAACGAGTTGCTCCAAGATGCGACCAAATACGACGCAAAGACCCGTTCGGCGGGGCTTTTGCAAGGGGATTCGACCGCTGTGGCACTGCAGAACTCTCTGCGCAACGCGATCCAGTCGATCTCGACGGGTGGCGGGGCCTTCCAGCGTCTGGCAGATGTCGGCATCACGCAGCAGCTGGGCGGGAATCTGGCCGTGGACTCCACCAAGCTGAACAAGGCCCTGGCTGAGAAGCCTGACGACGTGAAGAACCTGTTCCGCAACACCGGAGGCGGATCGGCCGATGGCATTGCGGTGCAAGTGAAGGCGCTGACCACCAATCTGCTGGCCAACGATGGTTTCTTCAAATCCAAGGATGACACCCTGCAGCTGAGTCTCAAGCGCAATTCTCAGGACCAAACACGCGTGAACGAAAAGGTTGACGCATTTGAAAAACGCATCACGCGGCGCTATAACGCGCTGGATAGCCAGTTGAGCAGCCTGAATGGCCTGAACGCCTATATCTCGCAGCAGGTGGCGGCCTGGAATAAATCGACGGGGTGAATAAACAGAGGCTTCAGTTTTCTTGGCGCACGCCGATAACTTAAGTAATACCTCGGAAGGATTGTCAGCATGTTCAGCGCCTACAGCCCCCGTGCAGCCAACGCTTACCAGCGCATCAACGTAGAGACCAGCATGCACACGATCGACCAGCACCAGCTGGTCAGCCTGCTGTATGAAGGTGTTCTTAACTCCATTGCCACTGCACGCGGCGCCATGGCGCGCGGTGATGTGCTCGGCAAGGTCAATGCCATTTCCAAGGCCATCCGAATTCTGGAAGAGGGGTTGAGCACCTCGCTCGACAAGGTGGATGGCGGTGAACTGGCGGAGAACCTGGGTGCGCTTTATGACTACTGCATCCATCGCCTTACGCTGGCCAATGCCCGTAACGACGACGCCATGATGCAAGAAGTCATGCGCCTGATCGAGCCCGTGGCAACCGGGTGGAATGAAATCAAGAAATCGGGTGCCGGTGCTTCCGAAACGCCCGCCTCGGGCCAGCCCGTGCTGGTGGAGGCCTGACCATGTCCCACATGCTGATTGACTATTACAAGGCGATTGAAGACAGCAGCGCCAAGATGCTGGAGGCTGCCAAGCTCAAGGACTGGGATGGTGTGGTGCGCTATGAAGGCGCCTGTGCAGTACTGATCGAGCAACTGCGCTTCAAGTCGCAAGAGCACGAATTGCTGCCTGAGCACCGCCGTGAAAAGACCCGCATCATGCAGCGCATCCTGCGCAACGATGCGCAGATCCGCTGCCTGGCAGAGCCCTGGCTTGCGCAGTTCGAGCATCTGTTCGAGGGGCAGCCCCAGATGATGCACTGAGTGCGGGCAGCGCAACGCTCCCGGGCTGCTGCTGTGTGCGGCAGTGACCTAGCGATCAAATGTGGTTGCTTGTTAGGGCTGGGATGGCCGGATTGGCGGAGCACTGCGGCGATGGGCGGTGCCGTCCAGTGGGGTGCCAAAGTGCGCGGTACTGAACCTGTCGCTACTTCGACCGCCAAGCGCCTCTGGGTCAAAAAATGCACTAAATGTGCCTGAGGCGCTAGTGCAGCATGTCTTTGCTGCTATCAAAAATATAGTTTCTTGTGTTGGCACAGCGCAGTGCCACACGGCTGCCCCGTTGAGAACGGGGCCTTCATACTCGCCAGCAGCTCACACCTGCATGTTCATGATGTCGGTGTACGCCTGCACCATGCGATTGCGCACGTGCAGTGTGGCTTGAAAGCCGATTTGCGCCTTCTGGATAGCCACCATGGTCTCTTCCAGACTCACGGAGGGGTTTTCCATTTGCACCTCCTTTTGCATCTCGGAAGATTTGTTCTGCGCGGCACTCACTGACTGCAATGCGCCCTTGAGCGCGCCGGAGAAGCCGACTTCATTGCCCGTGGTTTGCGGCGCTGCAGCACGGCGCGCGACGCCAGCGCCCGTCAGCGGGGCGGTTGAGCTGGAGATGCGAAGGTCCATGGCGGTATCCGTAGGGGAATGGCGGTATGCTGCGTATCCTAGCTACCGGCCCAGGATGCATCGCTCTGAATAGATGGCCAAACGGACGGCTTATCCAGCGAACATTTTGGGGGCGTGACCGAATAATCGACCCCACGCTAGGTCTGTTGCAGGGCCTGCTTTAATGGAAAGCAAGATGTCTGCTGTTGCTGAAGTCCCTCTCAATCCGCTCCCGACGCCGGCCAGTCCCAACTGGCTGCAGCGGCTGTCCGCCCTCGACCGGGCGCAGCGCATGCGGCTGGGTGCGGGCGTGGCGCTGCTGGTGGCTGCTGCCGTTGCGGCCGTCGTGATGGGGCGCCAACCCGACTACCGGGTACTGTTTTCCAATCTGGGCGACAAGGATGGCGGAGCCGTGGTGGCACAGCTCTCCCAAATGAATGTGCCCTACAAGTATTCCGAGGGTGGCGGCGCCATCCTGATTCCAGCGGAGCGCGTGCATGACGTGCGTCTGCGACTGGCCACTCAGGGCCTGCCCAAGGGCTCCGTCGCAGGTTTTGAGCTGATGGAGTCCAACAAATTCGGGATGACGCAGTTTCAGGAGCGCCTGAACTTCCAGCGCGGGCTGGAGGGGGAGCTCACCCGGTCCATTCAAGCCTTGTCGTCCGTGCAAAGTGCCCGTGTGCACCTGGCCTTGCCCAACCAGAACGGATTTTTCCGTGAGCAGCAAAAGCCGTCGGCCTCGGTACTGGTGAGCCTGCACCCCGGCCGCATTCTGGATCGTGCCCAACTCGCGGGCATCGTGCATCTGGTGGCTTCCAGCGTGCCGGAACTGGCGCCGTCGGCCGTGAGTGTGCTGGATGACACGGGCAAGCTGCTGTCCCAATCGCCCGACAGCACGGCCGGTGCTGAAATCAATGCCCAGCAGCTCTTGTATGTGCAGCAGCTGGAGCAGCAGTATTCGCGCCGCATCATGGACATTCTGGAGCCCGTGGTCGGCCGTGACAACGTCAAGGCACAGGTGACGGCTGAGGTGGACTTCTCCCAGACCGAGTCCACGTCCGAGCAATTCCGCCCCAACCAGACGCCAGACTCCAGCGCCGTACGCAGCCAGCAGGTGCTGGAAAGCCGGGGCAGCGCGACGAAGACCGCCACGGGTGTGCCCGGTGCGGTTGCCAACCAGCCTCCCGCTCCGTCTGCAG
>NZ_JBGFFF010000224.1:0-5557 GCF_056175785.1 Acidovorax sp. LjRoot204 | reverse complement strand
ACGCAATCGGGTTGCATTATGCCCGCCTGTAGCCCCGCTCTGAACGAATTTGCTCCCTCCAGGCATTGAACCCAAAGCGCAAGATCCGGACCCCGCCCCTTTTGGCAGCTGCTAGCGCGTCAGCGTCAGCCCTTCAAATACCGCGCAAACGTCTTGCGAAACTTCTCCACCTTCGGCCCCACCACAAACGCGCAGTACCCTGCATTGGGGTGGTTGGCAAAGTAGTCCTGGTGGTAGGCCTCGGCCGTGCTGTAGTTCGAGAGCGGCTTCACCTCGGTGGTGATGGGTGCGCCAAACAGCTTGTCTTGCGACATCTGGCGGATCATGGCGTTGGCGATCTCGCCGTGCTCGGGGTTGTCGTAGTAGATGCCGCTGCGGTACTGCGTGCCCACATCATTGCCCTGGCGGTTGAGCGTGGTCGGGTCGTGGGTGTGGAAGAAGATTTCCAGGATCTCCTCCAGGCCGATCTCGTCGGCATCGAACGTCAGTCGCACCACCTCGGCGTGGCCGGTGTCGCCCTGGCAGATCTGCTCATAGCTGGGGTTGATGGTGTGGCCGTTGGTGTAGCCGCTTTCCACATCGGTGATGCCGCGCACGCGGTCGAACACGGCTTCGGTGCACCAGAAGCAGCCGCCGCCCAGGGTGATGGTTTGTTGGTTGTGGGCCATGTGGGTCTCCATGCGGTGAAGTCAGACGAAAAGATCCACGGCATGGTACGCGGCATTGCCCGGCGCAGCCCGGGCAGGGGATTTGCCGGGCACACGTCGGGTCAGGCTACTCGTACTGGCGACCCTGCGCCATCAGCTCGGGCGTGCCAATCAGCGCATTCAGACCATCAAAGTCCATCATCCGGTCCTTGAAGGGCGCCGTGGTCTGGTGCGTGTGCAGGCTGGCGTAGTAGCCCTGCAGCGTGTGCRCCACGGCGCGSGCGGTGCCRCCSGGRAAGATCRCGATGCGAAAGCCGCGCTGCTGCAGCTCGGCCGCGCTCTGGATCGGYGTCTTGCCGCCTTCGACCATGTTGGCCAGCAGCGGGATGCGGTGGGCAAAGCGCTGGCAGGCCGCGTCCATCTGCTCGGGGGTGCGCAAGGCTTCGATGAAAAGCGCATCCACACCACATTCCAGGTACGCCTCGGCGCGGTCGAATGCGGCGTCAATGCCCTCCACGGCCAGCGCGTCGGTGCGGGCCAGGATCAGGGTGTGGGCGCTGCGGCGTGCGTCCAGCGCGGCCTTGAGCTTGCCGCACATCTCGCCCACCGGCACCACCGTCTTGCCATCCAGATGCCCGCAGCGCTTGGGAAARSYCTGGTCYTCGATCTGCACCATSGCCGCGCCCGCRCGCTCRAAGCCGCGCACGGTGCGCTGGGTGTTGAGCGCGTTGCCRAAGCCGGTGTCGGCATCGACGATSACSGGCGKGCKCACRCGCTCGGTGATGCGYGCSAGSGTGTCYTCSACCTCGGTGWAGGTGGTSAGGCCSAYGTCGGAGCGGCCSAGSCGSGTGTAGGCRATSGAKGCGCCCGAGAGGTASAGCGCCTCGAAGCCSGCCTGCTCGGCCACCAGGGCGCTCAGGGCGTCGTAGACGCCGGGGGCCAGGATGGCGCGGGGTTCATGGAGGCGTTCTTTGAACGATGAAGGGGTCATGTCTTCAAACTTTCTGACGGTTCAGCCCGGCCGCCGTGTTCGCAGCGATGTAGCCACCGGCCACGGCGCTGAGCAGGCCGTTGCCGGAGAGATAACCCCACACCGCGTCGCCCGACACCCCACGAGCCGCACCGCCTGCGGCCAAAAGATTTGGGAATGGCTGGCCGGTCTGCATCAGCACGCGGCACTGGGCGTCGATGTCCAGCCCACCCTGGGTATGGAACAGCGCGCCGGTCACCTTGACCGCGCAGAACGGCGCCTGCAATGGGCGGGCAAACACACGTCGGTTGTGGTCGTTCTGGCCGCTAGCGCTAGTGGTACTTGCCAGGGTTGCTATCAATTTTGATTCTTCGCAGCCGATCAATGCCGCCAGCGCCTGCACGCTGTCACAGTGCTTTACCGCACCGGCTGCCTCGGCATCGACAAAGTCCGGAAAGCTGCGCGCCAATGCGAGGATGGGCGCATCGAACACATTCCACGCCACGCCGCCCGGCTGCGCCAGCACATGCACCGAGGCTTCGGAGTAGCCCTGCGTTTCGTCGTGAAAGCGCTCGCCCAGCGCATTGACCTGGATACCGCCTTCCATCATCAGCGCCCACGAAATCAGCGCGCCCTGCGGAATGGCCCAGGAGCCGTGGCCCTGGTAGCCGCCCAGGTCCGCCAGCCGGGCGCCCAGCGCCTGGCCCCAGGCGATGGCACTGCCATCGTTGCCGGTGTGGCCGGCGAACAGCGCATCGCGCATCTCGGGCAGCAGCTCGCGCACCATGGCCGGGTTGCCGCCAAAGCCGTTGCAGGCCAGGATGAGTGCGTCGCAGGCCAGGTGCTCCAGCGTGCCATCAGGCCGCCCGTAGCCCACGCCGATCACGCGCTGCTGAGCATTGACCCACAGCTCGCGCACGGTGGCTTCGGTGATCAGCGGAATGTCCACCGCCGTCACCGCGTTGGCCAGGCGGCCCATCAGGCCCACGCCGGTTTTCTCGGGCGTGGCGTGCATGCGGCGCACGCTGTGGCCGGGGTACAAAAATCCATCGAGAACCTGCCACTGCAGGCCATGGCGCGCTTGCAGTGCATCGAGCGCCGGGCCGATGGCCTGGGCATAGGCCTGCACCAAATKGGGCGCCGCCCTGCCCTTGGCCTTGGCGCTGATGTCGGCGGCAAACCGCTCCGGGCTGTCATCAATGCCCTCCGCGCGCTGCGCCTGCGTGCCGGGCGCGGGGATAAAGCCGGATGAGAGGGCCGACGAGCCCAGCGGCGTGGCATCGCGCTCCAGCACCGCGCAGTCCACACCGGCATCGTGCAGCATCAGCGCCGCAGTCAGCCCACAGGCACCGCCACCCACGATGAGTACCGGCACATGTGCGTCCTGCGTCACGGTGCCGGGCATGTGCTCGGCATGGCAGATGCGGGGTGTGCTCATGGGCGCATTCATGCGGAAGGGGCGGCCACAGCGGCAGCAAAGTCGGCGCAGATCAGCACCTGGGCCACGTTGGCCATGTCGGCCACCGAGGTGTCATGCACTGCCTGCCTGAAGGTAGCGCATCCGTCGGACAGCACCAGTGTCTGGTAGTCGCGCATGTGCGCATCGCGCACCGTGCTGGCCACGCCCCCGTTGGTGACAATGCCGCACACGGCCACGGTGGTGATGCCCGCGCGGCGCAGCACCCAGTCGAGCTGGGTATTGAAGAAKGCCGAATASGCCACCTTGCACACCGACACGTCCACCCACGGTGCGATCTCGGGCACATGGGCCTGGCCTGTGCTGCCGGGCGCAAAGTCGCCGCGCCGCAGAAATGGGCGCAAGGCCTTGAGGTGGGGCGACACCATGGGTTCGCCCTGCGCATCGGGCCACAGGGTGAACTGGCTGCCCACCACCATGCCGCCCGCCGCCTTGAGTGCCTTGGCCACCGCTGCCACCCGGGGCGGCAAGGCCTGGGCGGCAGAGCTCACCGCGCCACCGCGTGCATAGGCACCGTCCGGGGCCAAAAAGTCGTTTTGCAGGTCGATGATGACCAGCGCCGTGTGGCGCGGGTTGATGCTCAGGTTAGGTGCGCCGTGGCTCATGCTGCGCCCTCCCCGTCGGCCCGCACCAGCAGATTGCCCAGCGGGTCCACCGTGGCGCTGAAGCCAGGCTCCAGCCACACCGTGGTGTCGGGCTGCTCCAGGATGGCCGGGCCGTCGATGCGGGTGCCCACAGGCAGGTCCAGGCGTGCGTGGCGCGCGGCGTCCCACCAGCGGCCGGCGTGGAACACGCGCTGCACACCCAGCGAGGGGTTCACCGTGGTGGTCTGCGGGGCCAACACCGTCAGGTCGAACTTGGGACGCACGCCCACGCGGGCGTAGCGCAGGTTCATCACCCGCACGGCGATGCCGTCGAGCACGCGGCCAAAAGCGGCGCGGTAGGCGGCCTCGAATGCGGCGCGGATGCCCTCGTGGCTCAGCGCATCGGCCGCCACAGGCACCTGCACGGTGTGGGTCTGCCCTGCGTAGAGCATGTCGAGCGCAATGATTTCCTGCACTTCCACAAACTTCACGCCCGCCGAATCCAGGCGCTGCTGGCAGGTGGCTGCGAGTGTGGCCACGCGCTGGCGCAGGTCGGCCACGTCCAGGTCGGCCAGGGGTTTGTTCAGCGTTTGCACCGCGTCGTGGCGCATGTCGGCCATCACACAGCCCAGGGCGGAGGTGACGCCGGGGTAGCGCGGCACGATGCCCGTGCCCACGCCCACCTCGCGCATCATGGCGCACACATGCAGCGCGCCGCCGCCGCCAAACGGCATGTAGGCAAACTGGCGCGGGTCGTGCCCGCGCTCGATGGACACCACGCGCACGGCACCTGCCATCTTGGCGTTGGCCACCGTGAGGATGGCTTCGGCGGCTGCCATCACATCCAGGCCCAGGGGTCGGGCCACATGGGTCTCGATGGCGTCGCGCGACTTTTGCGCGTCCATGGCGGCCAGCAGGCCTCCGCCCAGGGGCCGGTCGGCGGCAATGCGGCCCAGCAGCACATTGGCATCCGTCACCGTGGGGCGCGTGTTGCCCCGGCCATAGCAGGCCGGGCCGGGGATGCTGCCGGCAGACTCGGGGCCCACCTGCAGCATGCCGCTGGCGTCCACCGAGGCAATCGAGCCGCCGCCTGCGCCAATGGTCTCGATCTGGATCATGGGCGAGCGCACCACCATACCAAACTCAATGGCCGTCTGTGCGGCCAGGGCCGCCTCGCCCTTGGCCACCAGGGACACGTCGAACGAGGTACCGCCCATGTCGCCCGTGATCACATCGGGGAAGCCTGCCGCACGCGCAATCGCCGCGCAGGCGATCACGCCCGCCGCCGGGCCCGAGAGCGCGGTGCGCACCGGCACATCGCAGGCCGTCTGGCGCGACATCACGCCGCCGTTGCTTTGCACGATGAGCAGCTCGCCGCCAAAGCCCTGCGTGCGCAGGTCGCCGTCCAGCCGCTCCAGGTAGCTGCCTACCACGGGCTGCAGSGAYGCRTTGAGCGTGGCGGTSGAGCAGCGCTCGAACTCGCGGATCTCGGGCAGCACCTCRCTGGCSRMSGTSACRTGCGGGTTGGGCCASASKYYGCGCACGGCSGCCACGGCGRSCYGCTCGTTSKYGGGGTTGGCGTAGGTGTTGATGAAGAAMACGCASACSGCYTCGCAGCCCGCCTCSAGCAGCGMGCGCGCYTGGGCCTTGACCTGCTCGATGTCTACCGGSGTGTGCASCGTGCCRTCGGCCAGCACGCGCTCGTCSACYTCSMGSCGCAGGTYGCGCGGCACSAYSGGCWCGAAGCTGCCGCGCAGGCCCCAGGTCTSSGGCCGGTCGCGGCGGCGCATCTCSAGCACGTCGCGAAAGCCGCGSGTGGTGATGATGCCGGTGCGTGCCACCTTGCGCTCCAGCAGCGCATTGGTGCCCACGGTGGTGC
>NZ_JBGFFF010000223.1:0-5723 GCF_056175785.1 Acidovorax sp. LjRoot204 | reverse complement strand
CCGTTGACCGCCACGTGGCCGCCAAAGCGGATGGTCAAGTCCTTGGTGGCCAAGGTGCTCATGGGTGGGGGTTCACTTTCACGGTCTGAGTCAATCGATGGAATGGGTGGGGCGCCCTGCCCTGCGGCAGCGCGCCCCGGCACTTTAGGGGCAGGTGCCGATCACGTAGTAGTTGGTGCTGGTCTGCTTCAAGGTGTTGGTGACGAACACGTTCCACAGGCCCATGCTCTGGTTGGAGCCCAGCGCATAGGTGTAGCCCCCGGCGGCGTACGCGCGCCCGGCCAGGGTGTGTGCATAGTTGCTGGCGGTGGTGCAGGTGGCGGTGCCGCCGCCCGATGCGGCCAGCGTGGTGCCCGAAGCTGCGGCCGATGTGGCGCCCTCGGCCCCGTTGGCATCGGCCGCGCGCACCGTCCAGCTGTAGGTGGTGGACGCGGCCAGACCGGTGTCGGTGTAGCTGGTGGCAGTCACAGGCAGCGCGTTGACCTTGTTGGCGTTGCGGTACACGTTGTAGCTGGCCGCGCCCGTGACAGCGGCCCAGCCGATGGCCATGCTGCTGGCTGTAGCGCCCGAGGTGCTCACGCCCGTGGGGGCTGGCAGGGCCACAGGGTCGGGGGGCGTGGTGCCGCCCGTGCCGCTGGAGACGCGGTCCACCATGGCCTTGACAGCCGCCATTTGCGGGCCCGACTTCTTGGARTAGTTGGCGCTGTCATAACCCCACCARTCCCAGCAGCTGTTGGTGGCKGCGGTGCTGGTCTGCGGRTASAKCAKCACGATGTTGTTGGTGTCRGCCCAGCGGTTGTAGCCGGTGTTGCGCACGTACTGCTGCTGCACATCGCTGATGTTCTGCTTGCAGCCATGCAGCACCACGTGCAGCTTGCAGGTGGCTGTGCCGCCCGCCTGGCAGGCCTGGGGCACATAGACCCAGCCCGTGGTGGCCATGCCATGGTTGGTGATGAACTCGCTCTGGTTGAACTCGATGTAATTGCCGGCGGGCAGGGTGGCGTTGTTGCGGGCGTTCAACGTGCCGTACAGGTGCTGCAGCATGGCACCGGCGAGGTCGAAGTTGCAGTCGCTGATGTAGGGCGCGCCCTTGGTGGAGCAGGCGTTGCCGTAGTCGTCCGTCACCATGGCGTGTTCGGCAGCAATGTCCTTCTTGTAGACCACATTGGCGGCGGGCACGAAGCTGTTGTAGTAGGTGCGCAGCGCGTCCATCACCCCGGTCTTGACCACACTGTCGAGCGAGCCCGAGAACAGGTAGACCTTGGAGTTCTGCAGGTTGGCCACGGGGTCGATCACGCCCTGGCTGGCCCAGGTGTTGGTGGTGCTCACCAGCGTGCTGGTGGGGATGCCTGCCGGGCTGGCCATGCAGCGCCCGGTGGCGTTGACGACCGAGCCCTCCGCGCAATAGAACGGGCCGCCCGCCACCACGCCCGCGCCCTTGGCAAAGGTGGCCGAATACGCCACGTGCAGCTGCACGGCCATGAAGCCGCCCGAGGACAGGCCCGATACCGTGGTCTGTGTCTTGTCGATCTTGAGTGCTGGCAGGTTGACGGCAGCGTGAACACTGCCCACGCCACAAAGTGCCATCGCAGCCCCTGCTGCTGCCGCCCGGATGAAATTGAAAGCCATGTTGTCTTGTCTCCAAATAATTTTTGAGAAAAACCGACCCAGCCCCCGTGTACACCCGGGGGTTCATGCATCAATTCACTGGAAAAAGAGGGGCGGCCGCCCCTGCGGGATGGACCCCGAAGGAGCAGGACGGTGGTCCTGTCCGACGGGCCTCGCTAACTCGCCAACTCGCTAGCGGAGTCGAAAGACCGGCTTATCGCTTGTTGCGAATCGGCACGTTCATTTCTTCAGGCTTGATCTCGCGCACCAGCTCGGGCACGCCCCAGGCAAAGGCCGGGTCCACCTTGATCTTGAAGTGGTACATGCTCTGCATGGCCTGGTGGTCTTCCTTGCGGAAGGTCATCTTGCCCTTGGGCGTCTCGAAGCTCATGCCCTCCATGGTCTTGATGAGCTTGTTGGTGTTGGTGTCGCCGTTCGTGGCCTTGAGGGCCGTGACCAGCGCCATGGCAGAGCTGAAGCCGCCGGCCGTGAAGAAGTCYGGCGGKGYCTTGAACTSCTTGTAATGCGCAGCCACCAKGGCYTCGTTSACGGGGTTCTTSGGGATGCCGAAGTAGTAGTACGTRGCGCCTTCCATGCCSGGGAARYKCTTGTASGCMGYCATGGCGGGCAGGATATTGCCGCCGGTGGCGATCTCGATGCCATAGCGCTTGAGGTCCATGTCRGCGATCTTGAAMGGGTTGCCTGCACCGGCCCAGATGATGAAGATGACCTTGCGGCCGGGCACGTCCTTGAGCTTGTCGATCAGGCGCTGGGCACCGGCGGTGAAGTCGGTGGTGGTGGTGGGCAGGTATTCCTCGTGCACCAGCTTGGCGTTCTTGAGTGCGTCCTTGAAGGCCTTCACGCCATCGCGGCCGAAGGCATAGTCCTGCGCCAGCGTCGCCACCGTCACGCCCGCCTTGTCGATGGCCACGGCGTTGGAGATCGCGTCCTGGCTGCTGTTGCGGCCAGTGCGRAAGATGTACTTGTTCCACTTGTCGCCGGTGATSGMRTCGGCMACSGCGGGCTCCACSASCAGGATCTTCTTGTATTCCTCGGCCACSGGCAGCAKGGCCAGGGCAACGCCGCTGGAGGTGGGGCCGACGGCAATGTCGGCCTTGTCATCCGAGTAGGCCGAGGCCAGCAGGCTCTTGCCCAGGTCAGGCTTGCCCTGGTCGTCCTTCTCGATCACGACGAGCTTCTTGCCATTGACGGTCATGCTGCCGCCGGTGGCGTAGTTCAGGCCCATCATCAGGCCGGTCTGGGTCTGCTTGCCATAGGCCTCCAGCGGACCCGTCTTGCTGTACACGTGGGCAATGCGGATTTCACCGGTCTGCGCGAACGCGGGGGCAGAAAGTGCGGCGGCGGTAACGGCTGCGGAAGCGAGGGCGACCAGAGTGCGACGGTGCATGGCGATGTCTCCTGTTGTGATGCTTCTTTATTGCACAGTCTGTGCCAGCAGCCAAGTGCTTGATTTCAAAGATACTTTTGCTGACACCCTGGCGACACTGCCTGATTTAAATACACATTGAATGTCTAATTTTTAGACATTTGCCTGATTTTTATTCAGGGTTTTCCAGACGTCCATAGAGCGTGGCGCGCGAGATGCCCAGCTGGCGAGCAGTGGCCAGCTTGTTGCCGCCATGGGCTTTGAGCGCAGCCGCGATGGCCTTGCGCTCCAGCTCCGCCACCTGCTCGGCCAGCGGGCGCAGGTATCGGCTTTCGTCCTCGGCATCGGCGGCGTGGCCCGGGTCCTGCACCGGGGCGGGGGCGGCGGGCTCCACGCCCGCTTCGCGCAGGATGCGYTCGAGCTGCGCGGCGTCGATGSRCTGCGAGTCGCTGCRCATCRYSRCCTGCTCCAGCACGTTRCGSAGCTCGCGGATGTTGCCGCGCCAGGGCTGGCCCGCCAGCAGGGCCATTGCATCGGGCAGCAACTCGGGCGGCGCGGTGCCGTTGCGCAGGGCCAGGTCTTCGCCCARTGCYTCGACCARSGCMGGWATGTCGCTGCGCCGCWCGCGCAGCGGCGGCACRCGCACSGGCAGCACRTKSAGGCGGTAGAACAAATCCTCGCGGAATTTGCCCTCGCGCACCAGCGACGCCAAATCGCGCGACGTCGCGGCCAGGATGCGCACATTGAAGGGCACGAGCTTGTTGCTGCCCAGCGGCTCGATCTCGCCCTCTTGCAGCGCCCGCAGCAGCTTGGCCTGCAAGCTTTGGGGCATGTCGCCGATTTCGTCGAGGAACAGCGTGCCGCCATCGGCCAGCTTGAACTTGCCGTCGCGGCCCTTGCGGTCGGCGCCGGTATAGGCGCCAGGCGCCACGCCGAAGAACTCGGCCTCGAGCAGCGTGTCSGGCACGGCSGCGATGTTGACGCTGACGAACKGSCCMYTGGCSCGSSTGGASGCYGCRTGGATCGCATGSGCMAGMAGCTCCTTGCCSGTSCCCGTCTCGCCCAGCAGCAGCACMGGGCTSSTSGACTGCGCKGCRCGGCGCGCMTGGCGCTTGACCTCSRCCGCSGCSGGGCTGSWRCCGATGAAGCTGGCAAAGGTGTACTTGGACCGCCGCTCGCCGTCGCCGGCCACCGCCAGGCTGCGGCGGCGCTGGCTGGCCAGCTCGCGCCGGGCGTCGTCCAGGTCGCGCTGCAGCAGCGCAAACTTGCTGATGAGCGGCTGCAGCGTGGTTTCGGGATGGTCGAACAGCACGATGCCAATGGCGCCGATCACGCGGTCGGCATCGTCGCGCAGCGGGATGCGGCTGACCACGAAGGTGCCGGCCTTGTTGGTGAGCAGGTCGATCAGCACGGGCTGGCCCGTTTCGAGCACGCGGCGCATCTGTGTGTTGGGGATGACCTCTTCCACCGTGCGGCCCACGAACTGGTCCACCGACGAAAAACCCAGGTCCGGCAGAAAGCGCTGGTAGCCCTCATTAACCCACACGATGCGCCCGCTGCGATCCACCAGGAACATGCCCTGGCTGACGCTGGAGAACAGCTGGAACATGGAGCGTGCCGCCAGTTCCAGAATGCCCTGGGCATCCAGCGGCAGTGCGGGGGCGTCATCAGCGAGCAAAGGCATCCGCGGATGGTAGCGCGCTGGCGGGGCGCAGGATCTGCCCCCACAGGCAGCAGACGCCCGGCATGGAGCCATGACGCTACAAATTAGATAGCTACCTAGGCAAATGGCACTAGCGCTATCAGGCGTTTTTATCCAAAACAGGAGTCAAAGAGGTGTACAGGGACGCCTCACATGCTGCCAGCGGCTGGTCCACCAAGATGCAGGGCTTGCCCGTGCGACGGCACTGGTCCTGCACGCGCCAGTAGGCGTCGTGGCTAATGCAGCCCGTCTGGCAAATCACCAGGTCAGCGGCGGCCAGGCTGGCGTCAAACGTCGCACCCGCGTCTGCGTCCGGATGGGCCTCGACCACCACGGGCACGCGCACCCTGCGGGGGTGTGCCGAAGCATCCGGGGGCGCGGCGCTGGTTGCCCCACCCTGCTCCGGGTGGCTCACTGCCCTGGTGTCTGACTGCGCCGCCAGTCGCCAGCGCAGGCATTCCCGCGACAAGGTGGCAATGCGCTCCGCCAGCACAGCGATATGGCGTGCCATGGTCTGACGGCGGGATAGACCCGGCACAGCAGCCCGTAGCTGCGCCAGCTCGTCGTACGCCATGGCCAGCCGCGTATCGCGCACCACCAGCGCCCCACGCAGCCGCACCACCTCGGCCTGCAGCGCCTGGATCTCGGCGGCCTGCGCCGTCAGGGCCGCGCTGCAACGCCGCTGGGCTTCGCCCAATTGACGACAAAGCACCAGAAACTCCTGGGGAAATGAAGACATGCGCCATCCTGCAAATAAGAACTATTCGCATTTTATGGTACGATTCAGCCCGAGTTCACAGCAAGCCACCTGGTGGGGAGGGCTCCGGGAGCACAGCGCCTGGGGGTCTGGCTTGCCAAGAAAATCGTCGGCACGGATCTGCCCGCGCCGTCTGGACGAAAAAAAACCGCGCCCGATGGCGCGRTTTTTTTATGGGTGCGAGCCTGGGGCCTCGCCACGGCTTCAGGCCTCTGCCAGCGCCATCTTGCGGGCAGCCCAACGGCGCAGCAGGCGCGGAACGATCAGCA
>NZ_JBGFFF010000222.1:0-5782 GCF_056175785.1 Acidovorax sp. LjRoot204 | reverse complement strand
CGCCAAGGCCCTGGCGCGCCAGGGTGCCAACATCGTGCTCAACGGCTTTGGCGATGTGGATGGCCCCCGTGCCGAGGTGCTGGCGGCCGGCGAGGCTGCGGGCGCCCAGGTGGCTTACCACGGCGCAGACATGAGCCGTGTGGCCGACATCGAAGACATGATGAAGTACAGCGCCAGCCAGTTTGGCCGCGTGGACATCCTGATCAACAACGCAGGCATCCAGCACGTGGCCAATGTGGAGAACTTTCCCGTCGAACGCTGGGACTCCATCATCGCCATCAACCTGACCAGTGCCTTCCACACCTCGCGCCTGGCCCTGCCCGCGATGAAGAGCGCCAACTGGGGCCGCATCATCAATGTGGCGTCGGTGCACGGCCTGGTGGGATCGGCCCAGAAGTCCGCCTATGTGGCCGCCAAGCACGGCATCGTGGGCCTGACCAAGGTCACCGCGCTTGAAAACGCCACCACCGGCGTGACCTGCAACGCCATCTGCCCAGGCTGGGTGCTGACGCCACTGGTGCAAAAGCAGGTGGACGCCAAGGCCGCCGAACACGGCATCTCCAATGAAGAAGCCAAGAAGCTGCTGCTGGGCGAGAAGGAGCCTTCGATGCAGTTCACTACGCCCGAGGAGTTGGGCGAACTGGCCGCGTTCTTCTGCTCCCCCGCCGCCAACAACGTGCGTGGCGTGGCGTGGAACATGGACGGCGGCTGGGCTGCTCAGTAAGCCGGTGCTGAGCAATCGCTCTGCTTTTGATAGCTGCCAGCGCTTATTGCACTAGCGCTTGCAGCCGTTTTTATTTCAAACAGGGCACACCCAGCGACTCAGGGGGCTCAGAGGCCTCAGCGCATCTGCACCGAGCCCGACACGTTCACCGTGACCTGGGCCTTGCCCGCTTCCACCGGCACGGCTGAGTCCGAGAACGACGCCGCCTTGGCCTCGGCGGCCATCATGCGGGGCCGGGGGCCGGGCGACATTTCATTGCTGTTCACCGCCACTTCGCGCAGGCTGTAGTTCGCGAATCCAAAGCCCTTGGCCAGTTCGGCCGCACGTGCCTTGAACTGCTCGATGGCCTGTGTCTGGGCCTCGGACTCCACCTTGGCGCGGGCCTCACGCGACAGGCCAAACGCCACCTGGCTGATCGCCAAGGTCTGAATCTTGCCGGCGGTGGCCGTGATGCGCGCGAAGTCACGGCCCTCCAGCACCAACTCTGCCCGGCCCTGCCAGCCGTTGATCTTGCCGTCCTTGCCATAGCGGGGGTACAGCCCGAACGGACCGGTGCGCACGTCCAGCTGTCCGGGCTGCGCATTGCGCTTGGCCTCGGTCAGTGCAGCATCCAGCGCCTGCTTGAGTTGGGTTTGCACGGTAGCGGCATCGGCGGCCTCTTTGCTGGTGGCAAGGTTGAGCACCAACAGGTCTTGCTGCACCTCCACCGTGCCCGTGGCCGACAGCTGCACCACATTGCGCAGCTCAGGGGCCGGGGTATTTTGGGCAAAAGCGGCGCTTGCGCAGGCGATCAATGCACTGGCAGCTATCAATTTGGTAGTGTTTTTCATCATCACACGGTCCTTGTCATTGGTGCACGCCCCGGTTGCCAGGGGTGCGGGGCACCACCTTAACCGCAGTGCGCTACGCCCTTGACAAAGCCATGTCGCACGAGGTGCGAAGCTGGGCAAAACTTGTAACAGTTGGTCAAACCCGGCCTCCAAACCCGAACTTCGGCGTTCCAACTGGTCAGAATTGGCTCTGTTACAAATTGGACTTGAGATCAACATGGCCACAACACCCAATCGCACCGACAAAGTTCTGGTAGTGGACGACGACGCCCGCATCCGCGACCTGCTGCGCCGCTACCTCACCCAAGAGGGTTTTGAAGTCATGGTTGCCGAAGACGGCAAGGCCCTCAACCGCCTGCTGCTGCGCGAGACGGTSGACMTSATCGTGCTSGACCTGATGATGCCCGGCGAAGACGGYYTGTCGRTCTGCCGCCGCCTGCGYGCCGCCAACGACCGCACSCCCATCATCATGCTCACYGCCAAAGGCGAGGACGTGGACCGCATCGTGGGCCTGGAAGTGGGCGCCGACGATTACCTGGGCAAGCCCTTCAACCCGCGCGAGCTGCTCGCCCGCATCCACGCCGTGCTGCGCCGCCGCCCCGCCCAAGAAGCCCCAGGCGCCCCCTCGGGCGACAACGAAGTCGTCACCTTTGGCCCCTTCACCTTCGATCTGGGCACGCGCGCACTGCAGCGCAACGGCGAAGAACTGCCTTTGACCACCGGCGAATTCGCSATGCTSAARGCMCTGGTGCGCCAYCCRCGCCAGCCSCTGTCGCGCGAAAAGCTGGCTCTGCTGGCCCGCGGCCGCGAGTTCGAGCCCTTCGACCGCAGCCTGGACGTGCAGGTCTCTCGCCTGCGCAAGCTGGTGGAAGTGGACGCCGCTGCGCCCCGCTACATCCAGACCGTCTGGGGCGTGGGCTACGTGTTTGTGCCGGACGGAACGAGCTGATAGTTCATGGCCAACACTGAGGGCAAGCCGAGATCTTCGTCCCGCAAGTCTGTCACCGCCCCCTCCGACGCCACCAGCCCTGCCCCGCTGGAGGCCATTCGGCGGGCGCGGGAACAGCGTGCGCGCGTCGGTCTGAACCTTTTCTGGCGCACGTTTTTTCTGCTGGCCCTGCTGCTGGTGGGCAGCATCCTGGCGTGGCTGCAAACCCTGCGCGCGCTGGAGTTTGAACCGCGCACGCTGCAGACCGCGCAGCAGATTGCATCGCTGGTCAACCTGAGCCGCGCCGCGCTAGTGCACTCCGACGCCATCGCGCGCGTGTCGCTCATCAAGACCATGGCCGACCAGGAGGGGGTGCGCATCCTGCCGCGCGAGCCCAAGGACAAGTACGCACTGCTCGATCCGACGGCCCTGGGCAACCGCCTGACCGACGAGCTGACCATGCGCCTGGGCCCGGACACCATCGTGGCGCAAAGCGTGAACGGAGAAAACGGCCTGTGGGTCGGCTTCAACATCAACGGCGACCCCAACTGGCTGTTGATGGACCGCTCGCGCTTCAGCCCGGCAGGGGGACGCACCTGGCTGATCTGGCTGATCACGGCCGCCGCGCTGTCGCTGGCCGGCGCCGCGGCCATTGCGCGGCTGATCAACCGCCCGCTCAAGCAGCTGTCCTATGCGGCCAACCGCGTCAAAGACGGTGACTTTGCTGCCAGCCACCTCGACGAAGAAGTGGTGACCAGCGAAATCCGCGAGGTGAACATTGGCTTCAACCGCATGGCCCAAAAGCTGGCCAAGCTGGAACAGGACCGCGCCGTGATGCTGGCAGGCATTTCGCACGACCTGCGCACGCCTCTGGCGCGCCTGCGGCTGGAAACCGAGATGAGCGTGACCGACGAAGTGGCCCGCGAGCACATGGTGGCCGACATCGTGCAGCTTGATGCCACCATCGACAAGTTTCTGGACTACGCACGGCCCGACCACGTGACGCTGACCCCGGTGAACCTGCATGCGGTGGTGTCGTCGTGTGTGTACGCGGTGCAGGACCACCGCGAGCTGCAGATCACCATGGCGGTGCCTGAGGACCTGAACGTGCTGGCAGACGAGGTGGAATTGGCCCGTGTGATCTCCAACCTGCTGGAAAACGCCCGGCGCTACGGCAAGAACGAGGACACGGGCATCACCAACGTGGACATCGCCGCCAAGAGCCGTGAAAACTGGGTGCTGATCAAGTTGCGCGACCACGGCGCTGGCGTGCCGCCTGAGCAGCTGTCCAACCTCACCAAACCGTTCTTCCGGGGCGACTCGGCGCGCACGGCAGCGGCGGGTGCGGGCCTGGGGCTGTCGATTGTGGACAAGACGGTGCAGCGCATGGGCGGCATTTTTGCGCTGGCCAACTCCAGCACCGGAGGCCTGGTGGCCCACCTGCAACTGCAGCGCGCCACCAGCCTGCCCGAAGGCGTGGACCCCAAGCAGCGCCTGCAGCGCCCATCCGTCAAGCGCCAGCTGCCCCGGCGACGGGCGGAAGACCGGATGGCCTGATCCCCTGCCCTGCCACCAACACAAAGCCCTCCATTGGAGGGCTTTGTGTTTTTGAACCGCCTCAGCGCACCATGCAAGGTGACTTGTTGTTGAACTTCCAGCCGGGGATCAGGTACTGCATCGCAATCGCATCGTCGCGGGCCCCCAGGCCGTGCTGCAGGTACAGGCGATGGGCGCGCTCAACCTCGTCCATGTCCAGCTCTACCCCCAGACCGGGCTTCTCGGGCAGGTCAATGAAACCATTCCTGATCTGGAACGGCTGCTTCGTCAGGCGCTSGCCGTCCTGCCAGATCCAGTGCGTGTCGATSGCSGTSACSYKGCCCGGSGCRGCSGCSSCCACGTGSGTGAACATGGCCAGMGAMACATCGAARTGGTTGTTSGARTGCGAGCCCCAGGTCAGGCCSMAGGCCTGGCACAKCTGCGCCACRCGCACYGAKCCSKSCATSGTCCAGAARTGCGGGTCKGCCAGCGGAATRTCSACCGACTGCAGCGMSAGGCTGTGCRCCATYTCGCGCCAGTCGGTGGCSACCATGTTGGTRGCSGTGGGCAGGCCGGTGGCGCGGCGGAACTCGGCCATCACCTCGCGGCCCGAGAACACGCCTTCTGCGCCGCAGGGGTCTTCGGCATAGGCCATCACGCCATGCAGGTCGCGCGTGAGGCGGATGGCGTCTTTCAACAGCCAGCCGCCATTGGGGTCCAGCGTCACGCGCGCTTCGGGGAAGCGCTCGTGCAGCGCGCGGATGGCCTCAACCTCTTCCTCGCCACGCAGCACACCGCCCTTGAGCTTGAAGTCAGCAAAGCCATAGCGCTGGTAAGCGGCCTCGGCCAGGTGCACGATGCCCTCAGCCGTCATGGCCTTTTCGTTGCGCAGGCGGAACCAGTCGTTGTCGGCGCCGGGCTCGGTGCGGTAGGCCAGATCGGTCTGTGCACGGTCGCCCACATAGAACAGGTAGCCCAGCATTTGCACCGATGTGCGCTGCACGCCGTCGCCCAGCAGCGCAGCCACGGGCACGCCCAGGTGCTGGCCCAGCAGATCGAGAAAGGCCGACTCCACCGCCGTCACGGCATGGATGGTGATGCGCAGGTCAAAGGTCTGCAGGCCACGCCCGCCCGCATCGCGGTCGGCAAACTGGGCGCGCATGGCATTGAGCACGGCGTTGTGGTGACCCACGGGCTGGCCCACGATGAGCGGTCGCGCATCTTCGATGGTCTGGCGGATCTTCTCGCCGCCGGGTACTTCGCCCACGCCTGTGTTGCCCGCGCTGTCACGCAGGATGAGCAGGTTGCGCGTGAAGAACGGACCGTGCGCGCCGCTCAGGTTCATGAGCATGCTGTCGTGGCCCGCTACAGGCACCACGCGCAGCTCGGTGATAACGGGGGTGCTGGTGGCAGATRGATTGGAAGAGTTGGTCATGGTGGTCAGAAAACGAGGATGAGGCGCGCCCGGCGCCTCGTGGCAGGGCTCAATCAGCGGTGATTTTTCGGGTCTCGATCACGGTCTTCCAACGGGCGAATTCGCGCGCTTGGTAGGCGGTGAAGGCTTCGGGCGTGCTGCCGACAATCTCCAGGCCCTGGTCCAGCATGCGCTTTTTCACGGCAGGGTCGTTGATGGCTGCGATGGCGGCGTCAGCGAGCTTCTTCTTGAGTGCAGGCGGCAGGCCCTTGGGTGTGGCCATGCCCTGCCAGGAGTACACCTCAGCACCGGTCACGCCCGCTTCGGCCAGCGTGGGTACATCCGGCAGT
>NZ_JBGFFF010000221.1:0-5793 GCF_056175785.1 Acidovorax sp. LjRoot204 | reverse complement strand
GGGCTACCCGTATGCGCTGGGCCTGATGCTGGCGAGCGCGCTCGGGCCCATGTGGTACTTCCGCAAGCGGGGCTGGTTGAAGTAGCCCCCTATGGCGCTGCGCGCCCTCCCCCCGAGGGGGGACGCCTCCAGCGGCCCGGCAAAGCCGGTTCCGCGGTGGCGCTGGTAGATACATTGCGCCGGTTTCAGCGCATCGTATCGAACGGCAAATGGGATGCGGTGGAGTGCTCTTTAGAGGGAAAATATGCCGCAAGCGCTAGTGCAACATGCCTTAGCCGCTATCAATTTCATAGTTTCTGTAAAAACGACAGCACCATGTGCTCGGCGTACCGGCTGGCCACGGTCTGCACGAATTGGGCGAAGTCGCCGTGGGCGTCGTCGTCGGCGCGGTCGGAGATGGTGCGCACCGCGGCAAAGGGCAGGCTGTAGTCATGGCACACCTGGGCGACGGCGGCTCCCTCCATCTCCACGGCCAGCACATCATGCCCGGCCGCGCGCAGGGCGGTGCACAGGCGCTCGGACTCTTGGGCGGTGGCCACAAAACGATCGCCGCTGGCCACCAGGCCCTGGTGCGCCCGATGGGCACCCCCATGAATATTTTTCAAGCCCCAGAGACCGCTTGCGCTAGTGACGCATAGGTTGGCAGCTTCCAAAAGCATAGCAGTCAGTACCGGATCGCACGCCAGGCGGGTGCGTGCGTATCCCGGCAGCTCCCACCGAGGGAACAGCGGCGAGGCATCCATGTCGTGCTGCACATAGTCTTGCGCCACCACCACATCGCCCCGGTACACCCCATCGCCGACACCACCCGCGACGCCCGTGAAGACGATGCGCGCCACCCCAAAATGTTCGATCAAGGCCGTGGCCGTGGTGGCAGCAGCCACCTTGCCGATGCCCGACAGCGCCAGCACCACCGGSYGGTCGTGCAGCTCTCCGTGCCAGAACGCGCGGCCGGCGTGCATCAGCCGCTGCGGGTGCGCCAGCTGTTGCACCAGCGAGCTCTGTTCTTCGGGCAGCGCACTCAGAATGGCAGTGCTCATGCAAAGGTCCTTGGGGTCATGTCATGGGGCCACAAAACACCCGCGCCATCCTGGGCAGCGCGGTCGCAAAAAAGGCGGCCGAAGCCGCCTGGGGATTGTGACGTGCCAGCAGGCCGCGTCACTTCTTGTCGCGCAGTTCGCGGCGCAGGATTTTGCCCACGGGGGTCTTGGGCAGTTCGGTGCGGAACTCGATCACCTTGGGCTGCTTGTAGCCCGTGAGCTCGTGGCGGCAGAACTCCTTGACCTGCGCTTCGGTGAGCGCCGGGTCCTTCTTCACGATCACGAGCTTCACGGCCTCGCCGGTCTTTTCGTCGGGCACGCCCACCACGGCGCATTCGAGCACGCCAGGGCAGTTGGCCACCACTTCTTCGACCTCGTTGGGGTACACGTTGAAGCCGCTGACCAGCACCATGTCCTTCTTGCGGTCCACGATCTTGAAGAAGCCGCGCGCATCCATCACGCCGATGTCGCCCGACTTGAAGTAGCCGTCTTCGGTCATGACCTTGGCGGTTTCRTCRGGKCGCTGCCAGTAGCCGGCCATCACCTGAGGGCCCTTGATGGCGATTTCGCCCGGCTSGCCCAGTGTGGTGACCTCGCGGCCTTCATCGTCSAGCAGCTTCATGGAGGTGCTSGGCAGCGGCACGCCGATGGTGCCGGTGTATTCGGTGCTGGTGGTGGGGTTGCAGCTGGCCGAAGGGCTGGTCTCCGACAGGCCATACCCTTCGCAGATGGGGCAACCCGTCTTTTCGAGCCAGAGCTTGGCCACAGCGCCCTGCACCGCCATGCCGCCGCCCACCGAGACCTTGAGGTTCTTCCAGTTGACGGTGTTGAAGTCGGGGTGGTTGGCCAGGCCGTTGAACAGCGTGTTGACGGCTGGGAAGCTGTGGAAGGTGTGCTTGGACAGCTCCTTGAGCACCGCAGGCAGGTCGCGCGGGTTGGGGATCAGGATGGTCTTGCCGCCCGTGCGCATGCTCAGCATCATGTTCACGGTGAACGCGAAGATGTGGTACAGCGGCAGCGCGCAGATGCTGGTGGGCTGCTCACCTGCGGGCACCTTCTTCATCACGGGCTCGTTCCAGGCCTCGGACTGCAGCACGTTGGCGATCACGTTGCGATGCAGCAGCACCGCGCCCTTGCTCACCCCCGTGGTGCCGCCGGTGTACTGCAGCAGCGCGATGTCGTCCGGCTTGATGTCGGGCTTCTTGAGGGTGCCGCGTGTGCCCTGCGCCACCGCATCGTTGAAGCGCACGGCCCCCGGCAGGGTGTACGCCGGCACCATCTTCTTGACGTTGCGCACCACGTAGTTGACCAGCGCCCCCTTGAGCAGTCCCAGCTGGTCGCCCATGGCGCACAGCACCACGTGCTTGACGGGCGTGTGCGCAATGCACTGCTCCAGCGTGGTGGCGAAGTTCTCGATGATGACGATGGCCTTGGCGCCCGAATCCTTGAGCTGGTGCTCCAGCTCGCGCGGCGTGTACAGCGGGTTCACGTTGACGACCACGAAGCCCGCGCGCAGCACGGCCGCCACGGTCACCGGGTACTGGGGCACGTTGGGCATCATGATGGCCACGCGGTCGCCCTTGACCAGCCCCAGGCCCTGCAGATAGGCCGCAAACGCGCTGGAGAGCGAATCGGTCTSGGCRTAGSTCACGTCCTTGCCCATGAAGCTGTAGGCCRCGCGGTTGGCGTACTTCTTGAACGCCTCGTCCATCAGCGCCACAAGGGAGCTGTACTGCGTGGTGTCGATGTCTGCGGGAACACCTTGTGGATAGGCGGCCAGCCACGGGCGGTCGGTCATTGGGATTGACTCCTGGTAGGTTTTATGGGGGTCCTGCAAGCACGTCGATGTTTTTCAGCACGATCGTGCTTTTATTGTGGAGGAATTATGCCCGTCAGCTCTTGAGCGCGGTCAGTACCTCATCCAGCATTTTCTTGGCATCGCCAAACAGCATGCGGTTGTTGTCCTTGTAGAACAAGGGGTTGTCCACCCCCGCATAGCCCGAGGCCATCGAGCGCTTCATCACGATGGAGGTCTTGGCCTTCCACACTTCGAGCACCGGCATGCCAGCGATGGGGCTGGACGGATCGTCCAGCGCGCTGGGGTTCACGATGTCGTTGGCGCCAATGACCATTGCCACGTCGGCATCGGGGAAGTCCTCGTTGATCTCGTCCATCTCCATCACGATGTCGTAGGGCACCTTGGCCTCGGCCAGCAGCACGTTCATGTGGCCGGGCATGCGGCCTGCCACGGGGTGGATGGCAAAGCGCACATTCACGCCCTTCTCGCGCAGGGTCTTGGTGATCTCGTACACCGTGTGCTGCGCCTGGGCTACGGCCATGCCGTAACCGGGCACGATGATGACGCTCTTGGCGTCGCGCAGCAGCTCGGCCGTCTCAGCGGAGCTGACGGGTACGGCCTCGCCCTGCGGCTCGGCAGCTTCGCCCTTTTTGGCGGGCGTGCCCGCGCCCGAACCAAAGCCCCCCGCAATCACGCTGATGAAATTGCGGTTCATCGCATTGCACATGATGTAGGACAGGATGGCGCCCGAAGAACCCACGAGCGCGCCGGTCACGATGAGCAGGTCGTTGGACAGCATGAAACCCGTGGCCGCAGCCGCCCAGCCCGAGTAGCTGTTGAGCATGGACACCACCACCGGCATGTCGGCACCACCAATGGCCATGACCATGTGGATACCGAACAGCAGCGCAATCACCGTCATCACCATGAGCGGCACCATGCCTTGCTCGACGGTCTCGGCGCGCAGGAACTCGCGGCCGAACCAGATCACGATCAACAGCGCGGCCAGGTTGAGCCAGTGGCGGCCAGGCAGCAGCAGCGGCTTGCCGCCGATCTTGCCGTTGAGCTTGCCAAAGGCAATCAGCGAGCCGCTGAACGTGACGGCACCAATCAGGATGCCCACATAAATCTCCACCTCGTGGATGATCTTCTCAGCACCCTGCAGCTGAATCGAAGTATCGACATAGCTGGCAAACCCCACCAGGCAAGCCGCAAGGCCCACCAGGCTGTGCATGAGCGCGACCAGTTCGGGCATCTGGGTCATCTTGACGACCTTGGCCGCATACAGGCCGATGCCGCCGCCAATGACCAGAGCGCCTACGATCCAGGCCACACCTGCAGGGCTCACGCGCGGGCCGAACACCGTGGCCAGCACGGCCAGCGCCATGCCGACCATGCCGAACAGGTTGCCCCGGCGCGAGGTTTCAGGGTTGGAGAGTCCACCCAGGCTCAGGATGAACAAAATGGCCGCGCCCAGGTAGGCCACGGTAGCGAGACTTTGGGACATGTTCTGTGCTCCTCGTTGTTCTTGTCGTTGTCGGATTACTTGCGGAACATGGCGAGCATGCGGCGCGTGACCGCAAAGCCGCCGAACATGTTGATGGCCGTGAGCACCAGGGCCGCAAAGGCCAGCCACAGGATCAGCCCGTCCGGGCGCCCGTTGATGCCCGCATCGGGCGGCGCAATCTGCACCAGCGCGCCGATGGCGATGATGCTGGAGATGGCGTTGGTCACGCTCATCAGCGGCGTGTGCAGTGCGGGTGTAACGTTCCACACCACCATGTAGCCGATGAAGCAGGCCAGCACGAACACCGTGAAGTGTCCCAGGAAGGCCACGGGCGCGTAGGCACCGATGGCCCAGAACAGCACAGCCAGCACGG
This sequence comes from Acidovorax sp. LjRoot204, assembly GCF_056175785.1. NCBI lineage: Bacteria > Pseudomonadati > Pseudomonadota > Betaproteobacteria > Burkholderiales > Comamonadaceae > Acidovorax > Acidovorax sp. LjRoot204. The sequence goes on along the minus strand of NZ_JBGFFF010000221.1, from coordinate 1,075 downwards.
CAAAAACGATGGTCAGCGTCTTGGCGGACATGGGTGCGCCTGTGCCGTGGCTCGATTTCTTCTCGGCCACCGGGGCTGCCGCCTTGGGCGCGGGTGCCGGCGCCTGCTTGAGCGGCGGCGCAGGCCAGGTGATCGAGCCTTCCTTGACCACAGTGAGGCCGCGGATCGCGTCGTCCTCCATGTTGACCACGGCCACGCCGTCCTTGGCCTTGCACAGCTCTTCCGTCAGGCGCAACAGGTTGGTGGCGTACAGCGTGGACGACTGCTTGGCCAGGCGCGAGGCCAGGTCGGTGTAGCCGACGATGGTCACACCATGGCGCACCACGGCCTGGCCGGGCACGGTCAGCTCGCAGTTGCCGCCCTGCTCGGCCGCCATGTCCACGATCACACTGCCGGGCTTCATGCTCTGCACCATCTCGGCGGTGATGAGCTTGGGCGCGGGCTTGCCCGGGATCAGCGCGGTGGTGATGATGATGTCGGCGTCCTTGGCCTGCTCGGCGTACATCTTGCGCTGCGCAGCCTGAAAGCCCTCGCTCATGACCTTGGCATAGCCGCCGCCGCCCGAGCCTTCTTCCTCGTAGTCCACCTTGACGAACTCGCCGCCCAGTGACTTGACCTGGTCGGCCACCTCGGCACGGGTGTCATTGGCGCGCACGATGGCGCCCAGGTTGGCTGCGGTACCAATGGCGGCAAGGCCGGCCACACCAGCGCCTGCAATGAACACCTTGGCGGGCGGCACTTTGCCTGCGGCCGTGATCTGGCCGTTGAAGAAGCGGCCGAAGGCATTGGCCGCCTCGATGACGGCGCGGTAGCCACTGACGCCTGCGGTGGAAGTGAGCGCGTCCATCTTCTGGGCGCGCGAGAGCGTGCGCGGCAGGCAGTCGATGGCCAGCACCGTCGCCTTGCGGGCCGCCAGCTGCTGCATCAGTTCGGGGTTCTGGGCGGGCCAGATGAAATCGATGAGCGTCGAACCCTCGCGCATCAGCGCCACTTCGTCGCTGCTGGGCGGGCGGACCTTGAAAACGATATCGGATGCAGCCCACAGCGCGGCAGCGTCGCCCACGATCTCGGCGCC
>NZ_JBGFFF010000220.1:0-5794 GCF_056175785.1 Acidovorax sp. LjRoot204 | reverse complement strand
TCCGACAGCTGCTCCGCCAGCGCGGAGCGGTCGCGGTTGGTCAGCCACAGGTAGAGCATCGCGAGCAGCAGGATGTTCATTTCCGCCGCGATGTGCAGCAGGTTGAAGAAGCCTACCGGGGTATTGGCGTACTCGGCCGTGCCCGCCACCATGCCGACCAGCAACAACAGGGTGAGCGACAGGGACAGCATCGCCCAGCGCGGCGGCAGGCGCAGCATGCACCAGGCGAGCACCAGCAGCAGCGCGAAGCGGTAGTCCATCAGCACCGGCGCCGACGGCAGCGATACGCCACCGAAGGACTGCCGGACCTGCACCGCCGCCCACAGGCTGATCGCCAGGCCCAGCCCCAGCACCACCGGCCACATCCAATGCCGGCCGATCGTCGAGCGCGCCGCGGGCAGCGTACGTTCCTGCCAGCCGATGACGAGCGGCAGCGTCACCACCGCCACGCCGAACTGCTTGGCGAAGAACATCTGGAAGGCGGCGCTCACCGCCACGGCCGGCGTATTGACCAGCGCGATGCTGAAACCCAGCAGCGCGATGACGATGGGGTACACCAGCAGCCCGATCGCGGCGAACCGCATCAGGTCGCCGCGCTGCACGCCCGTGCCGGCCATGCGCGGCCATCCCATCCAGCGCGCGCACAGCCGCGTCCAGCCGTACTGGAACAGGTACGAGGCTGCGCCCCACGCCAACGTCCACGAGGGCTGGCCGTCATCGAACAGGTAGAGCTGGCGGAGCGTCCAGCCCGCGAACGTCAGCACGAAGCAGCCCGCCACCACGCGCGCATCGCGCACCAGCATGGCGATGGCCAGCAGCAGGCCGGTATGCAGGTGGATCAGCGAGGCATCGGCGAGTTCGCCGAAGAAGTCGATGCGGTAGCGGATCGGGATCTGCTGCAGCAGCAGGCACATGCCGCCCAACAGGAGCACCTGCATGCTCCCGCCCAGGCCACGCACCGGCTGCCCTGCATGATCGGCCATCCGTCCGCCCTTGCCCCTTGCCAGCTCCGCGTCCTCGCGCGCACGGCGGCGGCCCTGCCCCATCGCAGGCCGCCCCATAACGTACTACCACGCGCCGATGGACGAAAGCAGGACAGGCGCTGGCCTACCGTCCGTCAGCGCGCGACGGTCTCGAACACCAGTTGGCCGCCTTCCGCGCGGACGCGCACCGTATCGCCGGCGGCGAACGCACCCGACAGGATCTTGTGCGCCAGCGGGTTCTCCAGCTGTGCCTGGATCGCGCGCTTCAGCGGCCGCGCGCCGTATACCGGGTCGAAACCGACGTTGCCCAGCAGCATCAGCGCCGAGTCGTCCAGTTCCAGCGCGATCTGGCGTTCGGCCAGCCGCTTGGCGAGGTAACGCGTCTGGATGCGCGCGATCTCGCGGATCTGCGTCTTGTCCAGCGGATGGAACACGACGATGTCGTCCAGCCGGTTGATGAACTCCGGACGGAAGTGCGCCTGCACCACGCCCATCACCGCCGCCTTCATCTGCGTGTAGCGCTCCGGCGTATCAGCCGACCCATCGCCCTCGGACATGTCCTGGATCAGGCTGGACCCCAGGTTGGACGTCATCACGATGACCGTGTTGCGGAAGTCCACCGTGCGGCCCTGTCCGTCGGTCAGGCGACCGTCGTCCAGCACCTGCAGCAGGATGTTGAACACGTCCGGGTGCGCCTTCTCGACCTCGTCCAGCAGGATCACGCTGTAGGGACGACGACGCACGGCCTCCGTCAGGTAGCCACCTTCCTCGTAGCCCACGTAGCCCGGGGGTGCGCCGACCAGGCGGCTCACCGCATGCTTCTCCATGAACTCGCTCATGTCGATGCGGACCATCGCGTCGCTGCTGTCGAACAGGAACTCGGCCAGCGCCTTGCACAGCTCGGTCTTGCCCACGCCGGTCGGGCCCAGGAAAAGGAACGAGCCGCTCGGACGGTCGGGATCGGAAATGCCCGCGCGCGAACGGCGCACCGCGTCGGAGACGACCTTGATCGCCTCTTCCTGGCCGATCACGCGGCCGCGCAGCGACTGCTCCATCTGCAGCAGCTTCTCACGCTCGCCTTCCAGCATCTTGCTGACCGGGATGCCGGTCCAGCGGCTGACGACCTCGGCGATCTCCTCGTCGGTGACCTTGTCCTGCAGCAGGCGGAAGCCCTTCTGCTCGGCCTCCTGCGCGGCCGACAACTGCTTTTCAAGCTCCGGCAGCTGGCCGTACTGCAGTTCGCTCATGCGCGCGTAGTCCTGCTTGCGCTGCGCGGCCTCGAGCTCCAGCTTCGCGCGCTCGATCTGCTCCTTGATCTTCGTCGCACCGGTAAGCGTCGCCTTCTCGGCCTTCCAGATCTCTTCCAGGTCGTTGAACTCGCGCTGCAGCGATTCGATCTCGGTTTCCAGATCGGCCAGGCGCTGCTTCGACTGCGCGTCCTTTTCCTTCTTCAGCGCCTCGCGCTGGATCTTGAGCTGGATCAGCCGCCGCTCCATCCGGTCCATTTCCTCCGGCTTGGAGTCGATCTCCATGCGGATGCGGCTGGCGGCTTCGTCCATCAGGTCGATGGCCTTGTCCGGCAGCTGGCGGTCGGCGATGTAGCGGTGGCTCAACTGCGCGGCGGCGACGATGGCGGGGTCGGTGATCTCGACRCCRTGGTGCACYGCGTACTTTTCCTKCAGGCCGCGCAGGATGGCGATGGTGTCCTCGACGCTGGGCTCGCCGACGAACACCTTCTGGAAGCGGCGCTCCAGCGCGGCGTCCTTCTCGACGTACTTGCGGTACTCGTCCAGCGTGGTCGCGCCGATGCAGTGCAGTTCGCCACGCGCCAGCGCGGGCTTCAGCATGTTGCCGGCATCCATCGAACCCTCGGCCTTGCCTGCGCCGACCATCGTGTGCAGCTCGTCGATGAAGAGGATGATCTGGCCTTCGTTCTTGGCCAGGTCGTTGAGCACGCCCTTCAGGCGTTCCTCGAACTCGCCGCGGAACTTGGCACCGGCGATCAGCGCGCCCATGTCGAGCGACAGCACGCGCTTGCCGCGCAGGCCCTCGGGCACTTCACCGTTGACGATGCGCTGSGCCAGGCCTTCGACGATGGCGGTCTTGCCCACGCCGGGCTCGCCGATSARCACSGGGTTGTTCTTGGTGCGGCGCTGCAGMACCTGGATSGCRCGGCGGATCTCSTCGTCGCGGCCRATCACMGGATCSAGCTTGCCMAGGCGMGCGCGCTCGGTGAGATCCAGGCAGTACTTAGCCAGAGCGCCGCGCTGGCCCTCTGCCTCTGCGCTGTCCATCTTCTGACCGCCGCGCACGGCGTCGATGGCGGCCTCCAGGCTCTTGCGCGTGAGGCCGTTGTCCTTGGCGATTTTTGCTGCGTCTCCCTTGCTGTCGATCACGGCGAGCAAAAACAGCTCGCTGGCGATGAACTGGTCACCCCGCTTGATGGCCTCTTTCTCGGTGGCCTGGAGCACACGCCCTAGCTCAGGGCCGCCTTGTACCTGGTCGTTGCCCTGCACCTGAGGCAGGCGCTTAACCGCCGCCTCGGCCCCCGCCAACAGGCCGGGTACGTTGGCGCCCGCACGCTGCAGCAGCGCCTTCRGGCCATCGTCCTGTTGCAGCATGGCCTGCAGCACATGTACCGGCTCGATGTAGGCGTGATCATTGCCTAGTGCAATGCTCTGTGCATCGCTCAGGGCTTCCTGGAATTTGGTGGTGAATTTGTCGAGACGCATGGTCTATGTCCTCCGAGTTGCACTGAACTTGAGGCAGGGAGTGCCTGATTTCAAGACAGTTTTTCGTTTGGATATTGACCTGCGTCAGTAGCTTGACGCCCCTGCAATCAGCCGCTAATGCCAGAGGTTCAGAAAACCCAAAGACACCTAGCACTAAAAGCATTGCCTCAAAGAGTCAGGCTAAGCAATAGCGCAGAGGCATTCAGTGGACCCTCGAACCACTTATTGCGTAGCTGAGCTAGTACAGCTTGAGTCGGTGCTTGGTTTACATGTCCTCACGCGCCCCGTCCGCGCTACAACCACACGCCGGGTTTCTTCCAGGGCGCTTGTGCTAGGTGCGTCGGTCCTAGCAATAGTCAAACTCAGCGCCACAGGCGCAGCACTGTTGTCCACGGAATAGCCAGAATTATCAAATTTAATATAAGGAGTTGATCCCGCGGCGATACTATTACCGGTGATGCTGAAATAGCTCTTGAGCGCATCTCGCGTTTGAACCGCCACGTCAGTCCCCTCAGTATAAGAATTGTCACGATTCATATCCACATAAACAATCCAGCCACTGTTCCAGCCAGTACCCTTAGGAATCACAAATGCATTCCTACCCGTCTTCATAGCCTCACCCTTTGCAGCATTCACCGCGGCCAGCAGCGAGTTTGTTAGCGAGGTGAGTTCCGAATTACGCTGATATTGGACAAAACTAGGCACAGCAAGCGCAGCCAACACTGCCGCAATAGCCATCGTAATAATAAGCTCAATCAGGGTAAAACCAGTACTCCGATTTTTCATAATCATGGCCAACAGAGTTGCGGATTCGTCGCTGCAGCAGTACCCGTGCACGATTTTGTACCGGTAGTCGTCATCTGCAACGCACCTACTTTGGGATCAGCCTTGATTGGTGTGGCTATAACTCTGACGCAATCGCCAATAGAGAGGGTACTAGAGCCGGCCGGACAAGTATCTGCACTTAATATGTAATGAGAATTTGCCAATGTATCACCCGAAAAGGTCTTGAAGGGCACAGACGTCGCAGTAACCCCCCCGCAAGCCGAACCTGGAGAGGTAGCGGTCGCAGCACCCGTCGAAGAATTCGTGGTGAATCCAAGATAGCAATTCTGCTGAGTGATATAGCGCTCCTGTTGCTGAATTAACTGCGCCACCGCTGCCCTACCTTGGGCCCTACGGCCCTTCAAGACAGAATCAGTATAAGCAGGATAAGCAACAGCAGCTAGGATACCAACAACTGCCACAACAATCATGAGTTCAATCAAAGTGAACCCCATTGAATAATTTTTAGTTCTATTCATGGCGCATTCTTCATATCTTGATAGTTAAAAATTTGCCGCCAATTTAAGCGCCCGATAGTTTCTTTCGTCGTCACAGGAGGGGCACTAGTATCAATACCGCTCTGCGCCTGTGTAAAGCGACGCAATGTTGTCGTCCGGACACGTCTGCCTGTACTATCAGACGGAGTAACCACAGTCTCCGAATCGCTCGAGAGGAGCACCGGTGGCCCAAGCAGACCAAGACTAGAGGGCGTATAGGAGCCGGACCCACTGTTGATACTCAGAAAATATTGGTTGCCGCTGCCCAGTGTGTTAGAGCAAGAACCGGCTCCCGAAGTGGTAGAGCCAGGGATCTTCGAATTCACAGCAGCAGACAATGTTCCAAGGTCAAGCGCGGCTTGGTCGATTCTTTCACCAGACACTGGCAAATCAAAATACCAACCAGCGCGGCTGCTAGTATCGGCATTAGTCGTCGGACGCCCCCACTTGAAGGTACTGACCGCGATGGTCTTGGTAGTCGTATTTACAGTACCTGCTTGCAGGCGCCCTCGACCGGTAATAACGCTAGCCCCGGCCGGCGAATCATCGGCAGTAGTAGTACCATTGTCATATACAGCGTAGAGCGACTGCGTCGTTGTGGAAATATTATCGCCCGATTCTAGATATTTACCGGTTCCAAAAACCACATAAAAAGACTCCAATCCGCCGACAATCGGACCCGCGAAAGGCGTTGGAGCCGCAAAAATAGGCTGCACCTTGGGACTCGCATCTCCGGTGCGGGCGATATACAGTGGGT
>NZ_JBGFFF010000219.1:0-5895 GCF_056175785.1 Acidovorax sp. LjRoot204 | reverse complement strand
GCTCATGCCTGCAGCCACAGCCTCGGGTTTGAGGCAGGGCAACATTGCCAGCAGCTCGGCCTTGTCCACCCATTGCACATTGGGCGAGGTGGCATGCGCTTCGTCGTAGGTCTGCTTGAGCAGGTCCAACTGGTCCGGCCCCGCCACATAGACCACGCCCCGGGGTGAGAGGATGGGGTCAGCGCCAAACTCCGCCGGCGGCGCGTCGTAAAACGCGCGGCTCGCCCGCGTCAGCGCCTGGATGTTGGGCGTGCCATAGGTCGCCATGTACAGCGCGGCCGAGCGGCCGGTGGTGTGATAGCCGGGCTGCGATTCGCGCTCCAGCAGCAGCACGCTGGCGCCCTGCCCTGCGGCGCCGGGCTGCACCAGTTGCCAGGCCACGGAGGCCCCGGCAATGCCTGCGCCGACGACGATGGTGTCTACGGTTTGCATCTGCTCCTCCTGCTCAAACGGCCGACACCTGCGCTGCCGATGCCGCACGGTCGTCACGCGGCAGGCTGCGGGCATCGCGGGGGTCGGGTGCCACGGTCACGATGGAGGTCAGCGCGGGTTCGGCGCGCGTCTGCATCAGCTTGGCCATGTCAGGGCGTGGGCGCGCCAGCCCGGCAATGCCCTTGAACGCCTGCTCCAGCGCATGCCCCACGCCCAGCGTGTGGCGGTCGGCACGGAAGCGGCCCACGATCTGCAGGCCAAACGGCATCCCGGCGTCGTCCAGCCCACAGGGCAGGCTCAGCGCCGGGTGGGTGGTGAGCGTGGTCACATAGGTCAGCGCCAGCCAGCGGTAGTAGTTGGCCTGGGGCTCGCCGTTGATGTGGCTGGCGAACAGCTGGGTCCACGCAAACGGCGACACCGGCGTGGTGGGCGCCAGGATCACGTCGTACTCTTCATATAGCTTCTGGAATCGCGCCAGAATGCGTGTCTGCTCGGCCTGCGCCCAGGCGCTGTCGAGCAGCGTCATGGCGGCGCCCATTTCGTAGTTGGCGCGGGTGTTGGGGCCCAGGCTGGCGGGGTCGCGCTCGTAGGCCTCGCGCGTGCTGGCCACAAAGGCTTCGGCGCGCAGCACGTCAAAGCAGCGGTGCACATCGCCCAGGTCGATGTCGATGGCGTCGCAACGCGCAAACAGGTGCTTCATGGCCTGTACCTTGCGGCGGAACACGGCACGGATACCGTTGTCCACAGCGCAGGCACCAAAGTCCTCGGTATAAGCCACGCGCAGGCGGCTCAGGTCCACGGCTTCGGGCAGAAGGAAGCTCATCGGGTCCAGCGGGTAGCTCAGCGGGTCGCCCGCCGACATGCCCGCCGATGCCGCCAGCTGCAGGCAGGCCTCTTCCACCGTGCGGCCCATGGGGCCGACCACCGAAATCGGCGTCCAGCCCAGCAGCTTGCGCGAGCTGGGCACCACGCCGGGCGAGGGCCGGAAGCCCACCACCCCGCAGATGGATGCAGGAATGCGCAGCGACCCACCCGTGTCCGAGCCCGTACACACCGGCAGCATGTCGCACGCCAGCGCAGCGGCCGAGCCGCCCGACGATCCCCCAGCGTTCAGGTTGGGGTTGAACGGATTGCCCGTAGCGCCCCACACGGTGTTGCGCGAATTGGCGCCCGCCCCCATCTCTGGGATGTTGGTCTTGCCGGTGACGATGGCGCCTGCCGCGCGCAGGCGCGCCACCAGCACGTTGTCCTCGGCCGGAATGTGTTCGCGGTAGATCTGCGATCCATAGGTGGTCAGCAAGCCCGCCGTGGCCTCCAGGTCCTTCACGCCCATGGGCAGGCCATGCAGCAGGCCCAGTGGTTCGCCGCGCAGCACGGCTTGCTGGGCCGCTTTGGCCTCAGTGCGGGCGCGGTCGTAGCAGGTGGCGGTGACGGCATTCACATGCGGGTTCACCGCCTCGATGCGGGCGATGCAGGCGTCGAGCAGCTCCACCGGCGAAATCTCGCGCGTGCCGATGTGATGGCGCAGTTCGTTGGCGGTCAGCTCAACCAGGGCTTGGGGGCTTGTTGTGGTCATCTCGGGCTTGTCTTCTTGTTCTGGTCACACGGGTTCAGTCTGCGGTGATGGCTGCGCGCTGTGCAATGGCGCGCATCAGCGGCAGCTCCTTGTCGATCAGCTCGGCCAACACCTTGGACGAAGCATAGGACGGCTCGAACCCCACCGCGATCATCTTGTCACGCGTTTCGGGGTCCGACACCACCTGGGCCAGCGCCAGCTCCAGGCGGGACTTCACGGCCGACGGCAGGCCACGGGGCGCCACCATGGCCAGCCAGGTGTCCATCTCCAGGCCGGGATAGCCACTCTCCGCCAGCGTAGGCACCTTGGGCAGCAGGGCCGAGCGTTTGCCAGAGGTCACCGCAATGGCTTTGATCTTGCCGTCCTTGAGCTGCGGCAGCGCGGCCGACACGGTGTCCACCGTGAACGGGATCTGCCCGCCGAGCAGGTCGGTCATGGCGGGCGCGCTGCCTTTGTACGGCACATGCTGGATCTTCAGGCCCGCCGCGTGGAAGAACATCTCGCCCGCAAACTGCGAGGTGGTGCCTGTGCCGAACGAGCCATAAGAATACTTGTCGGGGGCCGCCTTCACCAGGGCCACAAACTGCTTCAGGTCGTTGGCTGGCACATCCTTGTTGGCCAGCAGAATCAACCCCGTGCGGCCCGTGATGCCAATGGGCTCAAAGCTCTTGACCGGGTCGTACGGAAGCTTGGCGCGCACGGCGGGGTTGACGGTGAAGGTGGTGCCCGAGCTCATGAGCAGCGTGTAGCCATCGGGAGCCGCACGCGCCACCGACGTCGCGCCAATCACCGTGCCCGCCCCCGCGCGGTTGTCAATCACCACGCTCTGGCCCAGCTTGTCGCCCAGCTTTTTGCCAATCAGCCGCCCCAGTACGTCGGTGGCACCACCGGGCGGGAACGGAATCACCAGCGTGATCGGCTTGGTGGGGAACGCAGCCTCCTGCGCCATGGCCGGAGTCCACGCAGTGGCCCCCAGGGCGACACAGAGGACGGCAGACAAAAGCAGTTGCTTGCGGTTCATGGCGTGGCTCCAGATAAAAAAGTAAAAAAAAAGAGGAAAAAAGGTGGCGGCCCATCAAGCCTGCGCAGCCAGCACGGCCCGCCCGCGCTGCACAAAGCCCTGGTACTGCGCATCGGGCACCAGCAGGCCGCCCGTGGTCCACACCAGGTGGGTGGCCTGGTGCAGCACGGCCTCAATGCCCGCGCTGCGCAGCCAGGCCTGCCCTGCCGTGGTACCCGTCAACATCGCCGGGCCGCTGAAGCCTGCGGCAGCCGAGGGCTCGATGCGCTCGCCCAAGGCGTCCAGCACCCGCACCAGGTGTGCAAACAAGGTGTCGTCGGCCACAGTGAACACGCCCGACAGCAGCGGACGCATCAGTTCGGCCGCCAACAGCGACGCGCGCGGCACCGCCAGGCCATCGGCCTCGGTGCGGTTGGTCAGGCCCCAGTCGTAGACCGAGGGGTGCTGCCCCACACCTTGCGTTGCATCGGCCATCATCTGCACCATGAAGCACGGCGACTGCACCGGCTCGGCAAAAAAACAGTGCACATGGGGCCCCAGCACCTGCCGCAGACCAAAGGTGATGCCCGCTGGCGCACCACCCACGCCACACGGCAGGTAAACGATGAGCGGGTGCTCGGCACCCACCGCCACGCCCTGCTCGGCCAGTTGCTTTTGCAGGTGCAGCGCCGCCGCGCTGTAGCCCAGCAGCAGCGAGAACGATTGCTCGTCGTCCACAAAGTGGCACAGCGGGTTGCTGGCCGCCTCGGCACGGCCTGCGGCCACGGCATGCTCGTAGTCGCCCGCGTGCTCCACCACCTGCACGCCACGCTGGCGCAGGCGGTCTTTCTTCCATTCCTTGGCATCGGCCGACATGTGCACCGTGGCCTGAAAACCCAGGGCCGATGCCACCACACCAATGCTCATGCCCAGGTTGCCGGTAGAACCCACCGCCACTTGGTAACGACCCAGCAGCTCGCGCGCCTGCGGCGTCGCCAGCGCTCGGTAGTCGCCGCCGGGCTGCACCAGCCCATGCTGCAGCGCCAGCCCCTCGGCAAACTCCAGCACCTCGTGCATGCCGCCCCGCGCCTTGATGGAGCCCGCCACGGGCAGGCTGTGATCGGCCTTGATGAACAGGCTCCCTCGCGCTTCGGCCATGTCCAGTGCAGGCGCCAGCGCCGCAGCAGGCAGCAGGGGCGACTCCACCACGCCTCCGGTGGCGGCGAGCTCGGGGAACACCTGCGCCAGCAGCCCGGCAAAACGTGCCAGGCGGGCGGCCGCTGCGTGCGTATCATCCAGACTAATGGTCCTGCCCAGTGCAGGCAGCGCGGCGGCGGGCTGTGCCTGCCGCGCCGGGTTGGTCCACAGGGCGGGCTGGGCGTTGCGCAGGCGAGTGGCCAGCAGGGCATCGATGGCAGGTTGGGGTTCGGCAATCGTCATGGCGCGTTCATCTCGAAAAGTCTTGCCCCCATTTTTCGCCGGTCACGCCTCCGTCACAAACCATTTATATTGAGCGCATCATTAGTATTAATAATGGATATTCGCCTCTCCCCCTCCCTGCTCGCCTGGCTGCGCAGTTTTGATGCAGCCGCCCGCCACGGCAGCTTTACCAAGGCGGCGGCCGAGCTGTGCATCACCCAGGGCGCCGTGAGCCAGCAGGTCAAGCAGCTCGAAGACTGGCTGCGCCGCCCGCTATTCCTGCGCACGCCGCGCGCCTTGGTGCCCACACCCGAGGGCAAATGGCTGGCCGTGGTGCTGCGCGAGAGCTTTGACGCCATCGAAAGCACCCTGGCCCAGATGCGCCAGCCCGCAGAGGCCGCCACCGCCACACTGAGCTGCTCGCCCTCGTTTGCCATGAGCTGGCTCACCCCCCGGCTGGGCGACTTCTTTCGCCAGCACCCCCACACCGGGCTGCGCGTGTTTGGCGAGTTCCACACGCTGGACCGCACCCGCATGGTGCGCGACGGCGTGGAAGCCGCCGTGCGCTTTGACCTGGGCGGCTACCGCGACCTGAACGCCACCGTGTTCCTCGACGAATGGCTCATCCCCGTGGCCAGCCCCGAGTTCCTGGCCCGCCACCCGCCCATCACCCAGCCGCAAGACCTGCACGGCGACTGGCTGCTGCACGACAGCAGCGCCTGGGACGGCGCAGACACTTACGAGGAGTGGCAGCACTGGTTTGCGCAGAGGGGCGCCACGCCACCGCCCTGGGCGGGCGGCCAGCAGTTCAACCTGTCGCAACTGGCCCTCGGCGCAGCGCTGGCCGGCCAGGGCATTGCCATGGGCCGCGCCGCGCTGGTGCTGCAGGATGTGAAGGCCGGGCGCCTGGTGCCGCTGCTCAGGCGCAGCGTGACATCGCGCGCGGCCTATTCGTTTGTGACCACCACGCACCCTAGCCCGGCAATGGAGCTGGTGAAAGAATGGCTGCTGGAGGAGGCGCAGCGGTTTTGCACAGAGCGCAGCGAGGTATTGCCTCCGTTGGCTCCGCTCTAAACCGAGTCATGACGGCGAAGATTTGTATATTTATATACTCTTTACTCTAAAAAAGAGTATAAATATCATCATGCCAAACGATCTCATCCCCGCTCTCGCCGCCGCCCGCAAAGCCCAACAGATGACCCAGGCCCAGTTGGCCGAAAGTGCAGGTCTCTCCCGCATGACGGTGCAGCGCACCGAAGGCGGCGACCTGGACCCCCGCTATTCCACCCTGGCCGAAATGGCGCGGGTGCTGGGCATGGACATCATTGCCGTGCCCAGCAGCCTGCGGCCCAGCCTGGAGGCATTCATTCAGGCCGGTGGCAAGTTTCTGGGCCAGCCCGAGGGGTGGATGCGCCGCCCTCGGTGGTGGACAGCCTGCGCCGCTGACCCTGACGACGCACCACCTTAC
>NZ_JBGFFF010000218.1:0-5901 GCF_056175785.1 Acidovorax sp. LjRoot204 | reverse complement strand
CCGTTCCTGAACCGGGTTCGGTGAGTCGCCTTGCGGGTTCGGCTCATCGATGGGATGAACTGTACGCCGATGGTGTTCAGGGAAAAACTACCCAGTCGCAAACTAACTGTTCCAGTATTGAGAACAATCTTTCCATCGTCCCGAACTCCGTGTGGGATCTTTCGGCGCTCGAATTTTGTTGGAAAAAACTGTATATTTATACAGTATCAAGCCACAGGAGAAGCAGCGCCATGCAAGTCATCGAATCCACTTACGCCGTCACCCTGCGCGACTACCCCGAGGAACTCCCGGCCAAGGAGCGCATTGCCGCAGAAACCCGGTACGCCAGGGCCCTGGAAAAGCAGCTTGGCGGCGCCGAACAGGTGGCGGCTGCCCTGGACACCATGCAGAGCCTGGAGGAGTCGCCCCCTGAGGTGGTGTCTCCTGGCGATCTCACCCTGCTCAAGACCTGGGGCAAGGCCAGCGTGGCAGCCCGGCAGGCCGGGTTCCGGGATCTGGGAGAAGGCGAGGGCGCGTACTTTGAGGTGCGGCTGGTCTGAGAGGCTGAGAGTCCTTTATCCATGCCCGCCTTGCACGCCGATACGCCCCGGCGCGTCGTTACCAATGCTCGCCATAGCCTGAGCTATGGCTGTGCTTTGTGCCTAGATCCGAGGCGTATTCGCGCGCCTTTCGGGCCCGGCTAAAAAACTTTCAGCCTCTGAGCCTGAAAGCCCGTAGCACGCAATGGGGCTGACCGAGCCGCCGTGCAGGCGCGTGTTGGGTGTGAGGGCCGGGTCGCCCCGGTGCTTGCGCACCCGCCGTGTGGGCAGATACTGTGTGTACATTGCATTACCTGCACCATCAACGCCGGAGACACAACACCATGACCCTGCCGCTTCACCCCCTGGACGCTGACCTGTTTGCCCGCGCGTTGCCGCTGCTGGACGACGAGTGGCTGACCCGTGACCCCGAATTGGCGCCCGTGTTGCCCACGGTGCTCGCGCGCAATGTGGGGCAGGACTGGCACAAGGCGGGCACGTTTCGCCACCACTTGGTGGGCGTGACGCGCACGCTGACGGTGTGGCAGCAGCCGCGTGATGTGCGCCTGTTGGGCCTGCTACACAGTGTGTATGGCAATGCGTTTGTGGACCTGGTGAAGTTCGACCCTGCCAAGGAGCGCGCCCGGGTGCGCGAGATTGCGGGCGAGTCGGCCGAGCACCTGGTCTACCTGTTCTGCACCCAGTCGCGCACGCAGTTTGTGCAAAAGGTGCTGGCCCATGCACTGGAGGCGGACGGCAGCCTGGTGCTGCAAAAGGACGGGCAGGACCATGTGCTCACGCCCTACGAGGTGGCGGCCTTCATCATCGTGAGCATGGCCGACACCATCGAGCAGTGGTTCAGCTGGCAAGACGACATCTTTTCGCGCTTTCCAGACGTGCAGCACCGCAGCCAGAAGGCGCACTGGGCCGCATCGCTGTGGCCCGGACCCATGCGGCCGTCGGGGCGCATGGTGCACCAGATCAATGGCCTGGCCAAGGCGCTGCAGCACCCGGGGCTGAAGGACGTGCTGCCCATGCCACCCGTGTTTGCACACTGCTCGCAGCACCTGTCTGCCGCCAACGAGGCGGCGGCCACGTCGCTGTACTGGTCTGTCATCCAGCAAGACCAGCCGCTGGTGGACCTGGACGTGGCCACCGGCGTGCTGGAAAGCGCCGTGCGCCACAACCCCTGGGTGGGCGAGCCGCAGATGGTGCTGGCCCAGCTGTATCTGTCCGCTGGCCGCAAGGACGACGCCAAGGCCGCTGCCGAGAGTGCGCTGCACCTGTTCAGCGCCTGGGGCAATGCGTGGGACAAGCGCGTGCAGTGGGACGCCTGGGTGGCCTGGACGCGCATCCTGCTGCAGGGCGCGACGGTGGAGGGCACCTGGCCCGAGCGGCTGGACAAGCTGAACAACGTGGCACTGCGTGGGTGACTTGGAACATCCCCCTGAGTGGCTGCGCCACTTCCCCCTTCTCTCGAATCGCTGCGCGATTCGGGAAGGGGGACGCAGCCCTCGCTGCGGGGCGGCCCTTGCTCGGCTGCCCTCGCCGGGCGCGCGCCAGTTTCATGAGGTGGGGGTGGGGGCACGGGCCTTGTCTTCTTATTCGAATGGGTTGTAATGAAATGAAAACTTAGTTGTTCCAGTTTTATCGGGGAAACCCTAGGATGCGAACCATCTCTCAACGAAAGGTTTTCCCTGTGAACAACAACAAGCGCCTTCTCCTGCAATCCGCCCTGGCCCTGGCCGCTGCTACCGCTTTCTCGTCCGGCGCCATGGCCCAGGACAAGCCCATCAAGGTGGGCGTGACCGGCGGCCCCCACGCCCAGATCTTCGAGCAGGTGAAGAAGGTTGCCGAGAAGGACGGCCTCAAGATCCAGATCGTCGAGTTCAGCGACTACGTGCAGCCCAACGCCGCGCTGGCTGCGGGCGACCTGGACGCCAACAGCTACCAGCACAAGCCGTACCTCGATGCGCAAGTGGCCGATCGTGGCTACAAGCTGGTGTCGGTGGGCTACACCGTCAACTTCCCCATCGGCCTGTATTCCAAGAAGGTCAAGAAACTGGAAGACCTGAAGGAAGGCGCCAAGTTCGGCATTCCCAACGACCCCACCAACGGCGGCCGCGTGCTGCTGGTGCTGCAGGACAAGGGCCTGATCAAGCTGCGTGACGGCGCGGGCCTCAAGGCCACGCCGCTSGACGTGGTGAGCAACCCCAAGAAGCTCAAGTTTGTTGAACTGGACGCCGCCCAGCTGCCCCGTTCGCTGGACGATCTGGACGCCTCGGCCATCAACACCAACTTTGCGCTGTCGGCCGGCCTGAACCCTGGCAAGGACGCCATTGCACAAGAAAACGCCAAGAGCCCCTACGTCAACCTGATCGCCGTGCGTGAAGCCGACAAGGACAAGCCCTGGGTGGCCAAGCTGGTGAAGGCTTACCACTCGGAAGAAGTCAAGAAGTTCATCCAGACCGAATTCAAGGGCTCGGTGCTGCCAGGCTTCTGAAGCTGATCGCAAATGCGCCCTGCGATGAAGGGCGCTGTGGCTCTGCGGACTGGTTGCTGCTTCGCCCTCTCTCCCGCAAGGGGAGAGGGGCGGAAAAAGCGGCTGCAACAGCAGTCGAACATCCAAGTATTTTTTGGCGTTGTGCGCTTTCCCGTAAAGCGCAAATAGCTATCTAAATGATAGCGTTTCGCCAACACCATTCCCCTGCGTCGCGCTGGGAAAACTGTGGTGTCGCGCTTGCATACACAATGAGAGGGTAACGTCCAGTAACACCATCCCTCCACCATGCCCTTCGCGGAACGAATCCTCACAGCGGTCTGGTTGAGTGCGACCACGCTGTTGTTCGTTGCGTCGCTGTGGGCACCGGCCCCTGGCGTGCGGCTGTTTCTGGACAACGCCTCCTGGACRCTGGCGTTTGGGCTCTCTGCATTCTGGGCCTGGCGTGGCTGGCGGCTGGCGCCGCCCACCGACCGCGCGCTGCACACCGGCCTGCTGATCTTTGCGGTGCTGGTGGCCCTGGGGCAAATGGTGTGGAACGTGCAGGTGGCGCTGGACTGGAACCCATTCCCCGCGCCCGCCGACCTGCTGTTTCTGGCGGGTGGGCCGCTGTGGGCTGCCACCGTCATCCGCGCCACTTTTGCGCGCCTGTCGCGCGACCGGGCCTACCCGGCGGCCCTGGACTTTGGCGGCACGGTGCTGGCGCTGCTGGCGTTCACGCTGGTGATCTACCTGCCCTCGGGCGAGGTGGACTCGCTGGCCGTGGGCACGGTGCTGGTGCTGTACCCGGCCGGGTTTCTCGCAGCGGCGGGCGTCACGGCGCTGGCTGTTCCGACGGTGGGGGTGCGCATCGACCGGTCCCATGCGCTGGTGCTGCTGGGCCTGCTGGGCTTTGGCCTGAGCTGGATGCAGTGGAACCTCATGGTCATCAGCAACACGGTGCAGCCGGGCATCTGGTTCAACGCCAGCTTCAGTGTGTCGGCGCTGGTGCTGGGCTGGGGCGCACGCTGGCTGCGGTTTGAGATGTCGGCAGATGCGGCCTACCGCCGCCAGTGCGACCAGGTCATGAACTACGTGCCACTGCTGTCCATGACGCTGGCGGCCATCACCCTGGTGCTGCTGTTTGTGGCGCCCGATGGCAGGGCAGGCATGCAGGCGCTGATCCTGGTGTGCTGCCTGCTGGTGCTGCTGCTGGCGGCACTGCGCCAGACCATTGTGGTGAGCCTGCTCAACCGCCTGCGCACGGCCGAGGCCGCCGTGCTGCGCAACGAGGAGCAGCTGTACCGCGTGGCGCACTTCGATGCGCTCACCGGCCTGCCCAATCGACGCTACTTTGAAGACGCGCTGGAGCGTGCCGTGGCCGAGGCCGCGCGCGACACGCACAGCACCAACCGCCGCGTGGCGCTGATGCTGATCGACCTGGACCACTTCAAGAGCGTGAACGAAACCTATGGCCACCGCGTGGGCGACGCGCTGCTGAGCGAGGTGGCACAACGCATCACCCAGCTGCTGGCGGGGCAGGGCCTGGTGTCGCGGCTGGCCAATGACCAGTTCACGGTGATGCTGCTGCGCCCGGCGTCGCGCACCGAGCTGGCGCAGCTGGCGGCCTCACTGGTGGAGGGCCTGGCGCAGCCCTGGGAGCTGTCGGAGGTGGGCGCGCAGTACATGGGGGCCAGCCTGGGCATCAGCCTGTACCCGGACGATTCGGCCAACAGCGTGGAGCTGGTGCGCCACGCTCATTCGGCGCTGCACGCCACCAAGAGTGCAGGCCGGGGCTCGTACCGCTTCTACATCGAGGAGTTCACGCAGATCACGCGCGGGCGGCTGGAGCTGCGCCGGCGCTTGCACAACGCGCTGCAGGCGGGCGAGTTCGCGCTGGTCTACCAGCCCCAACTCAACCAGCAGCGCCAGACCGTGGGTGCCGAGGCGCTGCTGCGCTGGTCGGTGGATGGCAAGGCGGTGCCGCCCGACGAGTTCATCCCGCTGGCCGAGGAGAGCGGGCTCATCGTGCCCATCGGGCTGTGGGTGTTCGAGACCGCCTGCCGCCAGATGGCACAGTGGCGTGCCGAGGGCTGGCAGGTGCCCGTGGTGTCGGTCAATGTCTCCACCATCCAGCTGCGTGAGCCGGGTTTTACCCAGACCCTGCTGGGCGTGACCCAGCGCGCCGGGGTGGCGCCCGCCGGCCTGGTGCTGGAGATCACCGAGTCGCAGCTGCTGGACGAGTCCCTGTACGCCATCGCGCTCGATCTGAAGAACGCGGGTTTTGCGCTGTCGATCGACGACTTTGGCACCGGCCACTCGTCGCTCATCAAGCTCAAGCGCCTGCCGGTGAGCGAGCTGAAAATCGACAAGGTGTTTGTGCGCGACATCGTGGTGGACGTGAACGACCGCGAGATCTGCGCCACCGTCAACGCCCTGGCCCGCACGCTGGGGCTGGAGGTGGTGGCCGAAGGCGTGGAGACCGAGGAACAGCTGCAGTTGTTGATCCGCATGGGCTGCGAGCGTTTCCAGGGCTGGCTGTTTGCACCGGCCCTGGCGCCCGGGCCACTGGCCGAGCAATGGCTGCAGCGGCAGGCGCCGCCCGCTGCGCAGTGACTGCTGGCACGGTGTGGCGTGGGGGCGGCATGGTCCGTGTGTGGCATATCAAAAATGATAGCTACTCAGGCATGTTCCACTAGCGCATCCGGCCGTTTTGCCCTGATAAAAGCCAAAACCCGGCACAGGGCCGGGTTTTGGGGGGGCTTGCAGGGCTTGTGCCCTGCGCGCCGTTGTTGCCGCTGGGCTTAGGCGGCCTGCGACACGCGACCCTGGTTGGCGGCCACGCTGGTGTGTGTGGAAATTTCCACGTTGGCCGAGGCCAGTGCGGCCGCCTTGGCGTCCGGG